>NZ_PSVA01000016.1:0-76919 GCF_002932155.1 Rathayibacter sp. AY1F9
GGTGGACAGGACCGCGCGGGCGTTCGCGCGCCCGACGCTGCGGGGGCTGGAGCCGACCAGGACGAACGAGCCCGCCCCCGTGAGCATCGAGATCAACAACGAGTCGAGCGTCCCCGTCGACGAGGCCGCCCTGCTGCGCCTCGCCGGCTACGCGCTCGACTCGCTCCACGTGCACCCCGACGCCGAGCTCGCGATCGTGCTGGTCGACGAGGGCGCGATGGAGCAGCTGCACGTGCAGTGGATGGACGAGCCGGGACCGACCGACGTGCTCAGCTTCCCGATGGACGAGCTGCGTCCCGGGACCGAGGACGAGCAGACCCCCGCGGGGCTCCTCGGTGACATCGTGCTCTGCCCGCAGGTCGCGCAGTCCCAGGCCGAGTCGGCCGGCCACTCCGTGCTCGACGAGCTGCAGCTGCTGACCGCCCACGGGCTCCTGCACCTGCTCGGCTTCGATCACGCCGAGCCGGAGGAGGAGCGCGAGATGTTCGGCATCCAGCGCGACATCCTGGTCGGCTTCCACATCAGCGAGCGACGCCGCTAGAGCGCGCAGTGCCCACTCTCCAGCTCCTCATCGCCGCCCTCGCGCTCGTCGCCGTCGGCGGCTGGTTCGCCGCGACCGACGCCGCACTCGGCGTCCTCTCGCGCAGCGACCTGCTCGACATGGCCCAGCACTCCCGCAGCGCCCGCGCTCTCCGCGCGATCGCGGGCGACATGAGCGCCCACGTCAACGTCGTCAACTTCTCGCGGATCGCGGCCGAGACGACGGCCGCGGTGTTCGTCACCACGGTGCTGGTCGTCGAGGTCCCGCAGCTCTGGCTCGCGCTCCTGCTGGCGGTCCTGATCATGGCGGCGGTCTCGTTCGTCCTGGTCGGCTCCAGCCCCCGCAGCGTCGGGCGCGCGAACGCCCGCGCGGTCCTGTCCACCAGCGCCTCGCTCGTGCACGTGCTCCGGCTCGCGCTGGGCCCGGTCGCGCACGGGCTCGTGGCCCTCGGCAACCGGGTGACGCCGGGGACCGGGCGCTCGGCGGGGTTCTCCTCCGAGGAGCAGCTGCTCAGCATGGTCGACGAGGCGACCGAGCAGGACGTGCTCGAGCAGGACGACCGCGAGCTGATCCACTCGATCTTCGAGTTCAACGACACCTTCGTCCGCGAGGTGATGGTGCCCCGCACCGACATGGTGACGATCGAGGCGACCTCCTCCGTCGGCGCCGGCATGGGGCTCCTGCTGAGCCGCGGCATCTCCCGGCTCCCCGTCATCGGCGACGGCGTCGACGACGTCCTCGGCGTGCTCTACCTGCGCGACGTGGCCCGGCACACCTACGAGCGGCCGGACGACGACGACACGGTCGCCGATCTCGCGCGCCCCGCGCTGTTCGTGCCCGAGTCGAAGAAGGCCGACGAGCTGCTCCGCCAGATGCAGCTCGAGTCCAACCACCTCGCGATGGTGGTCGACGAGTACGGCGGCATCGCGGGCCTGGTGACGCTGGAGGACCTCATCGAGGAGCTCGTCGGCGACATCTCCGACGAGTACGACCGCGAGGTCGACCTCTTCGAGGAGACGGCGCCCGGGGTCTACCGCGTCTCGGCGCGCCTGCCGGTGGACGAGCTCGGCGAGCTGTTCGAGCTCGACCTCGAGGACGACGACGTCGACTCGGTCGGCGGACTGCTGACCAAGGCCTACGGGCGCCTCCCCGAGCGCGGCGCGACGGCGCGGATCGGCGGAGTGCTGCTCGAGGCCGAGCAGGCGGACCCGCGCCGTGGGACCATCTCCACGGTGATCGTCCGCCGCGATCCCGATCTGGACACCGCCGGCGAGCCCGGCACCGGCCCCGTCGCGATCATCGCGGACGGCGGCACCACCACCCCCAGCCCGAGCACGGCTCCCACCCGCGGAGCCACGGGCGATCAGCACGAGGACGCACGATGACCGACACCACTCCCGCCGCCGCACCCTACCGGGCGGGCTTCGTGTCCTTCGTCGGCCGCCCGAACGTGGGCAAGTCGACGCTCACGAACGCCCTCGTCGGTGAGAAGATCGCCATCACGAGCTCGAAGCCCCAGACCACGCGGCGCGCTATCCGCGGCGTGGTGCACCGCACCGACGGCCAGCTGATCGTCGTCGACACCCCCGGCATCCACCGGCCGCGCACGCTCCTCGGAGAGCGGCTGAACTCGCTCGTCACCTCGACCCTCGGCGACGTCGACGTCATCGGGATGCTGTTCCCCGCGGACGAGCCGATCGGCCCGGGAGACCGCTTCATCAACGAGCAGCTCGACTCCTTCCCGCGCGCTCGGAAGGTCGCGATCGTCTCGAAGGTCGACCTCTCCTCGAAGAAGTCCGTGGCGAAGCAGCTGCTCGCCGTCTCGGAGCTGCGCGAGTGGGACACGATCGTGCCGATCTCGGCCGTGACCGAGGAGCAGCTGGACGTCCTGTCCGTCGAGCTCCTGCGCCTGATGCCGGTCTCGCCCGCCCTCTACCCGGAGGAGGCGGTGACCGACGAGGACCTGTCCTCGCGGATCGCCGAGTTCATCCGCGAGGCCGCCCTCGAGGGCGTGTCGGACGAGCTGCCGCACTCCCTCGCCGTGACGCTCGATGACATGGTCGAGCGCGAGGACGGCTCGCTGATCGACATCTACGCCAACGTCTTCGTGGAGCGCGACAGCCAGAAGGGCATCATCATCGGCAAGGGCGGCCAGCGCCTGCGCGAGGTGGGAGCCGTCTCCCGCGAGCAGATCGAGCGCCTGCTGGGCCGCCGCGTGTTCCTCTCCATCCGGGTGAAGGTCGCCAAGGAGTGGCAGCGCGACCCGAAGCTGCTGGGGCGCCTGGGCTTCTGACGCCGGAGGACGACGGCGGTCACCCTCCAGGACGACGCCCCCGGGCGCGCGGACCCGTAGCGTGATCCTCATGCGCGCCCTCCTCGACCGACCGGCGGCCCTGCCGATCGCCGGGGCGCTGCTCGCCGCCCTCCACCTGCTGCTCGGGCTCACCGGGGTCACTCCGACCGAGCGGATCGCCGGCGGCCTCGTGCTCGCGCTGGCCCTCGCGGTCGCGGGATTCCTGCCCGCGCTCGCCCCCTCGCTCGTCGCGGTCGGCGCGCTCGCCGACGGAGGCGTCCTGCTCGGCGGCGTCCCCGTCGACGGGGTGCTCGTCGGCCTGGTCGTCCTCTGGCAGACGACCCGCCGGGTGGGCCCCTGGACCCGTGCCCTGGCGCTCGCGGGCGGCCTGATCCTCGCCGGGATCGGCGGCGTCACCGTCGCGCTCGGCCTCTCCGGCCCGCTCGATCCGTCCGGGCTCCCGGCGCGCGTGGAGTTCGTGGTCCTCGCCCTGGTCGCCCTCGCGGTCGCCTCCGTGCTCGGTGCGGCGAAGGTCCTCGTGTACCTCAACGCGCTGCGGGCGCCGGTCCTCGCGGGCGATCGGATCGACGCGCTGCTGACCCGGGTCGCCGGTCCGCAGGACCCCTTCGCGGTGGGGGTCGCCGGTGGTCAGGCGCTGGTGCTCCTCCTCGTCGCCGGCCTCCCGTTCGCCGGGGTGGACGGCGCGATGCAGCTGCTGGTCGCGGGCGTGCTCGCGGTCGCGCTGGTGCTGCACCGGCGGTCCCCGGTCCTCGCCCTCTCGATCGCCTGGGCCGGCGCCGCCCTGCAGATGAGCGCGAGCCTCGCTCCCGGACCCGCGGATCTGGCCATCCTGGCCGTCCTCTTCGGCGCCGGCGCGTCGGAGTCGCGGCGGGTGCGGATCGCGGGCGCGGTGTCGGCCGTCCTCGGCGCTGTGGTCGCCGTCGTCTACCTCGTCCTCGTCTTCGACCTCGTCGCGAGCGCCTACGACGGCCTCCTGTCGGCCGGAGCCACCTTCGGCGGGATCCTCGCGACGCTCGGCCTCTCCTGGACCATCGGACTGCTCTCCCGGTCGGTCCGCCGGGCGCGTGAGGGCCAGACCCTGCGCGCGCAGGCCGAGCAGGAGCGCGCCCGGGCGCAGCGCGAGCTCGACACCGTGGAGGAGCGCAACCGGATCGCCCGCGACATGCACGACGTCGTCGCCCACTCCCTCGCCGTCGTGATCGCGCAGGCCGACGGCGCGCGCTACCTCGGCGCCACCAGCCCCGAGCAGACCGACACCGCGCTGCTCACCATCTCCTCCGTCGCCCGGGACGCCCTCGGCGACGTGCGCGTGCTCCTCGCCCAGCTGCGGCACTCGCAGAGCGACGGCCCGCAGCCCGGCGCGCGCGACCTGCCGGCCCTCCTCGACAGCGTGGGCGGAGCCGGAGCCCCCGTCCGCGCCGAGCTCTCCGTCGACCTGGAGGCGGTGCCGCGCGCCGTCGGTCTGGCCCTGTACCGCATCGCCCAGGAGGCGACCACGAACGCTCTCCGCCACGGCCGCCCGGGCTCGCCGCTCGACATCGCCCTGCGCCAGGACGGCGGCGAGCTCGCCCTGACCGTGCGCAACGCCCGGTGCGCCGACGTCGAGCGCGACTCCCTGCCGGGCGAGGGCCACGGCCTGGTCGGCATGCGCGAGCGCGCCGCGCTCGTCGGGGGAGTGCTCGCCGCCGGCCCGGTCGGGGACGACTTCGTCGTCGACGCGCGCCTGCCCTCCTCCCCGTCCCTCGCCCGCACCGCCCCACCCCTCGCCTCCGGAGGCAGCCCCGCATGACCGACACCATCCGCCTCGTCCTCGTCGATGACCAGGCCCTTTTCCGCGCCGGCATCCGCATGCTGCTCGGCTCGCAGCCCGATTTCGAGGTGGTCGGCGAGGCCTCCGACGGAGCGGAGGGCGCGGAGCTGGTCGCGCGGCTGGCCCCCGACGTCGTGCTGATGGACATCCGGATGCCGGGCGTCGACGGGATCGAGTCGACCCGGCGGATCCTCGCGGACGCGCAGGAGCGGCGGGTCCAGCCTCCGCGCATCCTCGTGCTGACGACCTTCGACCTCGACGAGGCGGCCGCGCGCGCCATCCGGGCGGGCGCGAGCGGCTTCCTCCTGAAGGACACGGAGCCCGGCTTCCTCCTCGCCTCCGTCCGCACCGTGCACGCGGGGACCGCCGTGGTCGCCGCCTCCGCGACCCGCGAGCTCTTCGAGCACTTCGGGGCGGCGGGCAGCGGACGCGAGACCCCGCCCGCCTTCGCGACCCTCACCGACCGCGAGCGCGAGATCTTCCACCTGGCCGCGCGGGGGATGAGCAACACCGAGATCGCGCGGGCCGAGTTCCTGAGCGAGGCGACGGTGAAGACGCACATCAGCCGCACCCTCGGCAAGCTCGGCCTGCGCGACCGCGTGCAGCTGGTGGTCTACGCCTACGAGAACGGCCTGGTCTCCTAGCGCGGGACGCCGGGGTGACGCGCCGCGGGGGCGGTGCTACCCTGACCGGGTGCGCTTCGGACAGCTCCTCCTTCTCCGCCGCGACGAGATCTGATCCTCAGGCCATCCTCGTCGCGGAGTCCGTCGTCGGCTGAACCATCCCTCGCCCGCGAGGTCGATCCGCATCCGGATCCCCGCGAGACCGCCCGACCGGCACCGCCCACCAGCGGATCCGCACGCGAGCGGGATCGGTCACGAGCGAGAACAGACACGTGCGCACCACTGCGCCGGGAGAGCACCTCATGCTGAACAACCAGAAGCCGTCGCCCATGCCGATCGGCAAGTACCGTCCCTTCCACGAGCTGATCGCCGTGGACCTGCCCGACCGCACCTGGCCGTCGAAGCGCATCACGACCGCGCCCCGCTGGTGCGCCGTGGACCTCCGCGACGGCAACCAGGCGCTCATCGACCCGATGAGCCCCGAGCGCAAGCGCATCATGTTCGATCTGCTGGTCCGGATGGGCTACAAGGAGATCGAGGTCGGGTTCCCGAGCGCGAGCCAGACCGACTTCGACTTCGTGCGCAGCCTCATCGAGGAGGGCGCGATCCCCGAGGACGTCACCATCCAGGTGCTGACCCAGGCCCGCGACCACCTGATCGAGCGCACCTACGAGTCGATCCGCGGCGCGCGCCAGGCGATCGTGCACCTCTACAACTCCACGAGCGTGCTGCAGCGCGAGGTCGTGTTCCGCAAGGACCGCCAGGGCATCATCGACATCGCGCTGGCCGGCGCCCGCAAGTGCCGCGAGATGGAGTCGACCGTCCCCGGCACGGCCGTCTACTACGAGTACTCGCCCGAGAGCTACACCGGCACCGAGCTCGACTTCGCCCGCGAGATCTGCGACCGGGTCGTCGAGGTCTTCGAGCCGACTCCCGAGCGCAAGGTCATCCTGAACCTGCCCGCCACCGTCGAGATGGCCACCCCGAACGTCTACGCCGACTCGATCGAGTGGATGAGCCGCAACCTCGCGCAGCGCGAGAACATCGTGCTGTCGCTGCACCCCCACAACGACCGCGGCACGGCCGTGGCGGCGGCCGAGCTGGGCTACCTGGCCGGTGCCGACCGGATCGAGGGCTGCCTCTTCGGCAACGGCGAGCGTACCGGCAACGTCGATCTGGTCGCGTTGGGCGTGAACCTGTTCACTCAGGGGATCGACCCGCAGATCGACTTCAGCGACATGGACGGCATCAAGCGCACCGCCGAGTACTGCAACCAGCTGCCCGTGCCCGAGCGCAGCCCCTGGGCGGGCGACCTGGTCTTCACCGCCTTCAGCGGCTCGCACCAGGACGCCATCAAGAAGGGCTTCGAGGCGATGCAGGCCGAGGCCGAGCGGACCGGCCGCAGCGTCGACGAGCTCACCTGGGCCGTGCCCTACCTGCCGGTGGACCCGAAGGACCTGGGCCGCTCCTACGAGGCGGTCATCCGCGTCAACTCGCAGTCCGGCAAGGGCGGAGTCGCGTACCTGCTGAAGACGGACCACGCGCTCGACCTGCCGCGCCGGCTGCAGATCGAGTTCTCGGGCGTCGTGCAGGCCAAGACCGACGCCGAGGGCGGCGAGGTCACGAGCGAGCAGATCTGGACGGTGTTCCAGGACGAGTACCTGCCCGCGCCCGCCGAGCGCGCCGACGAGAAGTGGGGCCGCTTCGAGCTGCTGCGCACGAACACGTCGAGCGATCTGGGCGGCAGCATCGCGCTGGACGCGGTCCTCCGGGTGGGCGACGAGCGCGTCTCGGCCAGCTCGCGGGGCAACGGCCCGATCAACGCCTTCGAGGCCGTGCTGGAGCAGCAGGGCGTCGAGGTCCGGGTCCTCGACTACGTCGAGCACGCGCTCAGCGCCGGCGGCGACGCGCTGGCCGCCTCGTACGTCGAGTGCACGGTGAACGGCCGCACCCTGTGGGGCGTGGGCGTGGACGCCGACATCTCGACCGCCTCCCTCAAGGCCATCGTCTCGGCCGTCAACCGCGCCCTGCGCGAGGAGGTCCCGGTCCGCGAGCTGGCCGGCGCCTCCGCCTGATCGGGCCCGATCCCCGCCGGGGGAGCCGTGACGCGTCGCGCCTCCCCCGGCGTTCCCGTGCGCGGACCGCGCGGGACTCCGCTCCCTGCGTCCGGGTCGGCCGCCGCTAGGTCCGGCGGCGCCAGCGCAGGCGCGGCACCCCGCTGAGCGCGCGCTGCTCGGGCAGGCTCCAGCCGTAGCGGACCGCGAGCAGGCGGATGACCGTGGTCACGCCCACCGCGAGCGGCGCGGCGAAGTCGATCGTCACTCCGAAGCGCAGCGCGAGGACCAGGACGCCCGTGCCCACCGAGGCGGCGACCGCGTAGAGCGAGCCGACGTGCATCAGCGCGATCGGCCGGTTCAGCAGGATGTCGCGGACGACGGATCCGCCGACGGCCGAGACGGTGCCGACGAACACGGCCGGCACCTCCGGCACGCCGAGCGACAGGGCCTTCGTGGTGCCGATCGCGCCGAAGAGCCCGAGGGTCAGCGCGTCGAGGGCGGTGATCGTCCCGTCGACCCGGTTCAGCAGGTGCTGGAGCAGCATCCCGAGCAGGGAGGCGGTCACCGCGACGATCAGGTACGCGTCGGTGTGCAGGGCCACCAGGGGCGTCTGGAGCAGCAGATCGCGGAGCACGCCGCCGCCGAGGCCGGTGGCCGTGCCGATGATCGTGACGCCGAGCAGGTCGATCCGGCGGTCGCGGAACTCGCCCGCGAACATCGCGCCCTGGAGGCAGCCGATGGCGATCGCGAGCAGGTCGGCCCAGGCCGGGATCTCGAAGAGGGAGGCTGCCACCCGGACATCGTTCCACGGCGCGGGCCCTGCTCCGGCCGGGCTGCCAGCCGGGTGTCGGGGGTCGGGGGGATAATCGGTGGATGCCCACCTATCGCGACGAAGCCGTGGTGCTCCGCACGCACAAGCTGGGCGAGGCCGACCGCATCGTGACGCTGCTCTCGCGCAGCCACGGCAAGATCCGCGCGGTGGCGAAGGGCGTGCGCAAGACCGGCTCCAAGTTCGGCTCGCGGCTCGAGCCGTTCATGGTCGCCGACCTCCAGCTCTACGAGGGCCGGAGCCTCGACATCGTCACGCAGGCCGAGTCGCTCGGCGCCTACGGTGCGCTGATCGCCGCCGACTACGACAGCTACACGGCCGCGAGCGCGATGGTCGAGACGGCGGACCGCCTCACCGACGCGGACGCCTCCCTGCAGCAGTACCTGCTGCTCGTCGGGGCCCTGCGATCGCTCTCGAAGCACGAGCACGAGCCGGTGCTGACGCTCGACTCCTACCTCCTGCGGGCGCTCTCGATCGCGGGCTGGGCGCCCAGCTTCGAGGACTGCGCGCGCTGCGGCGCCCCCGGGCCCCACGGCGCGGTCGTGGTGCAGCTCGGAGGCGTCGTCTGCGCCGACTGCACGCCGCCCGGAGCACCGCGGGTCGCTCCGGAGGTCGTGGTCCTGCTGGGTGCGCTGCTCACGGGAGACTGGGCCCACGCCGAGACCACCGAGCCGACCACGCGGTCGCGGGCGAGCGGAGTGGTCGCCGCCTACACGCAGTTCCACCTCGAACGCGGTCTGAGATCCCTGGAGCACGTCACCCGATGAAGCCCTTCACCCACAAGGACGCCGAGCCGTACCGCCCCCTCGACTGGACCGGGATCCATCCGCCCGCGATCCCGCGGAAGGCCGTTCCGGGGCACGTCGCCATCGTGATGGACGGCAACGGCCGCTGGGCGAACTCCCGCGGCCTGACGCGGATCGAGGGGCACAAGCGCGGCGAGACGGCGCTGCTGGACGTCGTGGCCGGAGCGATCCAGATCGGCGTGAAGCACCTCAGCGTCTACGCGTTCTCGACCGAGAACTGGAAGCGCTCGCCCGAGGAGGTGCGCTTCCTGATGGGCTTCAACCGCGACGTGCTGCACCGCCGCCGCGATCAGCTCAACGAGTGGGGCGTGCGCATCCGCTGGGCCGGCCGGAAGCCGCGCCTGTGGGCGTCGGTGATCAACGAGCTGCAGTTCGCCGAGCGGATGACCGCGGACAACGACGTGCTCACCCTCACCATGTGCGTCAACTACGGCGGGCGCACCGAGATCGCCGACGCGGTGCAGCGGCTCGCCGCCGAGGTCCAGGCAGGGCGGCTCAAGCCCTCCGGCATCTCCGAGAAGACGATCGCCCGGGCGCTCTACGTGCCCGAGATGCCGGACGTCGACCTCTTCGTGCGCTCCTCCGGCGAGCAGCGCACCAGCAACTTCCTGCTCTGGCAGAGCGCCTACGCCGAGATGGTGTTCCTCGACCGGCTCTGGCCGGACTTCACGCGGACCGACCTCTGGGACGCGATCGAGCACTACTCCGGCCGCTCCCGCCGCTTCGGCGGCGCGGTCGACGTGCCGGGGGCCACCTCGTGATCCGGGCCGGGATCGTCGGCTTCGGGCTCGCCGGCAGCGTCTTCCACGGTCCGTTCCTCGCGGCCGACCCGGCGTTCGAGGTCGTCGCCGTCTCCACCCGCGACGCCGGTCGGAGGGCCGCGGCCTCCGCCGCGCATCCGGAGGCCCGGATCGTGCCCGACCTCGACGCGGTGCTCGCCGAGCGGCCGGAGCTGGTCGTGCTCGCCTCGCCGCCGTCGGTGCACCGGGAGCAGGCCGTCCGGGTGCTCGAGGCCGGTGTCGCCGTCGTGATCGACAAGCCCTTCGCACCGAGCACGGCCGACGCGGACGCGATCATCGCCGCCTCCGAGCGGAGCGGTGCGCCCGTCTTCGTCTTCCAGAACCGGCGCTGGGACGCCGATCTGCTCACGCTCCGCCGCCTCCTGGTCGAAGGCGTCCTCGGCGAGGTCCTCCGCTTCGAGTCGACCTTCGAGCGCTGGAGCGCGCCGAAGACGGGCCGGTGGCAGAGCGAGACGGGCTCGGCCGCGGGCGGCGGGATCCTCTTCGATCTCGGCAGCCACCTGGTCGACCAGGCGCTGCTGCTGTTCGGCCCGGCGGTCGTCACGGCGGCCGAGACCCGGACCATCCACGAGGGCTCGGCGAGCGAGGACGATGCGTTCGTCTCGCTCCTGCATCACAGCGGCGTCCGCTCCCACCTCACCATGAGCCGCGTCGCCCGGGCGACAGGCCCCCGCTTCCGCGTGCTCGGCACCCGCGCCGCCTTCAGCGTCGACGGTCTCGATCCGCAGGAGACCGCGCTCCGCACCGGCGGCGCCCGACCGGACGACGACGGCTTCGGCGAGGTCGCGCCGGAGGGATGGGGCGTCCTCGTCGACGACTCCGGCGCGCATGCCGTGCCGAGCGAGCGGGGACGCTACGCCGCGTTCCTCGAGCAGGTCGCGCGGTCGCTCCAGGAGGGCGCTCCCTCGCCGGTCGACGTGCGCGAGGCCCGCGAGGTCGTCGCCGTGCTCGAGCAGGCGCACGCTCTCGCCGCCCGCTGACCGGGCCCGCCGCCGACGCGCCCGGTCGCTCCCCGGTCTTGGCGATCCGGCTCCCGAGCGTCATCCTCGAGAGGTGAGCACCGCACTGCCGAACTCCGCCGACCTGCGCGCGCGCTTCGCCGGTGCCCGCGGCTACCACAACGCCTGCACCCTCGGCCTGCCGCCGCGGGAGACCGTCGAGGCGCTGCGGGCGGACCTCGACGGCTGGTCGTCCGGGGAGAGCACGGCCGCCGCCTACGGCGCTGTCGCCGAGCGCGCGCGTGCCTCGTTCGCCGCGATCGCCGGCGTCCCGGTCGACCGTGTCGCGATCGGCTCGCAGACCTCCGCCATGGCTGCCGTGCTCGCCGCCTCGCTGCCCGACGGGGCCCGCGTGCTCTGCGTGGACGGCGACTTCTCCTCCATCGTGTTCCCCTTCCTCGCCCAGGCGCACCGCGGAGTGACCGTGCGCTCCGTCGCGCTCGAGGCGCTGGCCGACTCCGTCGAGGACGGGGACGACCTCGTCGTCTTCTCCGCCGTGCAGTCCAGCAGCGGAGCGCTCGCCGATCTCGACGCCGTCCTCGAGGCGGCCGCGCGCCACGGAGTGCGGACCGCGTGCGACCTCACGCAGGCGGCCGGCGTCCTGCCGGTCGACGCCTCCCGCTTCGACGCGACCCTCACCCACGCCTACAAGTGGCTGTGCTCGCCGCGCGGAGTGGCGTTCCTCACCGTCTCGCCCGCCTACGCGGCCGAGCTCGTCCCCGTGCAGGCGGGCTGGTACTCGGGGGAGGACGTGTGGTCGTCCTGCTACGGTCCGGCCATGCACCTGGCCGAGAACGCCCGCCGCTTCGACGTCTCGCCGGCCTGGCAGGCGTTCGCCGGCGCCGAGGCGTCGCTCGCTCTGTTCCGCTCGCTCGACCTCGACGCGGTCTGGGCGCACGCCTCCGGCCTCGGCGACCTGCTGTGCGAGCGGCTGGACCGGGAGCCTCAGCACCGGGCGCTCGTGTCCTGGCCGGACGAGGGGGGAGCGGACCTGGAGCTGCTGCAGGCCGCGGGTCTGCGCGTCTCGGGCCGCGGCGGCCGGCTCCGCATCGCCTTCCACCTCTGGAACGACGAGTCCGACGTGGACGAGCTTGTCCGCGTGCTGCGGGAATAGCGGGGCGCCCCCTCCGTTGTCCTGGGGGTGAGTGCCGAGCCGAGCCCCCTGTCCGTCGACGTCTGGTCCGACATCGCCTGCCCCTGGTGCTACATCGGGAAGCGCCGGTTCGAGCGCGGTCTCGAGGCCTTCCGCGCCGCGCACCCCGAGGCTCCGGAGGTCGTCGTGGAGTACCGCAGCTTCGAGCTCTCGCCGGACACGCCGGAGGACTACCGCGGGGGAGAGGCGGCGTTCCTCGCCGAGCACAAGGGGATCCCGGAGGCGCAGGCGCAGCAGATGCTCGACTCCGTCACGGCGATCGCGGCGGGCGTCGGCCTCGACTACCACTTCGAGTCGGTGCGCCACGTCAAGACGGTCACCGCCCACCAGGCGCTCCACCACGCCAAGGAGAACGGACTGCAGCTCGAGCTCGTCGAGCGTCTCCTGAGCGCGTACTTCGTCGAGGGCCGCGATCTGGCCGATCCGGAGGTGCTCGCCTCGCTCGCCGGCGAGGTCGGGCTCGACCCGGCGGAGACGCGCCGCGCTCTCGAGGACCGGCGCTACCTCGGGCGGGTGCAGTCCGACATCGCCCAGGCCCGCGAGTACGGGATCTCGGGGGTGCCGTTCTTCGTCCTCGACGGGCGCTTCGGCGTCTCCGGCGCCCAGGAGCCGGCGGCGTTCACCGAGGTCCTCGAGCACGTGCTGGAGCAGCGGGCGGCCGTCGCGTGAGCGGGCCGTTCGAGATGCTCGGCGACTCCGGCGGGCCGCTGTGCGAGGACGGCGTCTGCGCCGTGCCTCAGGCCGCGGAAGCGCAGGCCGAGGTGCCGCCGATCAGCGCGGAGGCTCCTCCACGGTGATGTCGGCCACGGTCGCGCCGTAGGCGGCCACGAGGGCGTCCGCGTCGACGAAGGCGCTGCGCCCGTCGGCGCCGGCTCCCATCGCCACGCGGCGGCCGAGGATCCGCTCGTCGGCGTAGACCGGCCAGGCCGTCGTGGAGCCGATCGGGGTGATGGTGCCGCGCCGGTAGCCGGTCGCCTCGAGGGCGGCCGTCTCGTCCGGGAGGCGGAGCTTGTTCACTCCGACCACCGCGCGCAGCTTCGGCCACGCGATCTGCCGCCCGCCGGGGACGAGGGCGAACAGGTAGCCGCCGTCGTGGCGCTTCACTACGAGCGACTTCACGATGTCGCCGGGCTCGATGCCCAGCAGCGCGGCCGCCTCGTGCAGGCTGCCGGCAGCGGGCCTCTCCACGATCTCGACCGCAAGGCCGCGGGCGGACGCGTCCGCCTCCAGCCGCTGCGAACCGTCCTCCACAGGTGTGCTCCCGTTCATCTCTCCACCTCTCCGCTCGTCACTCCGCCTTCCCCAACACAGGATCTGGGAGAATCGATACCGATGTCCTCCACTCTCACGGCCGCCCCGCCCGCGCGCACCGCGCCGGCGCTCCGGATCGGCCCCCTCGAACTCGACGCGCCGGTGGTGCTCGCCCCCATGGCGGGCATCACCAACACGGCGTTCCGCCGCCTCTGCCGCGAGTTCGGCAACGGCCTCTACGTGAGCGAGATGATCACCTCCCGCGCGCTCGTCGAGCGCACGCCGGAGTCGATGCGCCTCATCCGCCACCACCCCAGCGAGTCGGTGCGCTCGATCCAGCTCTACGGAGTGGACCCGGTCACCGTCGCCGAGGCGGTCACCATGCTCGTCGCCGAGGACCGGGCCGACCACATCGACCTCAACTTCGGCTGCCCCGTGCCCAAGGTCACCCGGAAGGGCGGGGGAGCGGCCCTGCCGTGGAAGCTCCCGCTGTTCCGGCAGATCGTCGAGGGCGCCGTGAAGGCCGCCGGCGACGTCCCGCTCACCGTCAAGATGCGCAAGGGCATCGACCCGGACCACCTCACCTACCTCGAGGCCGCCCGTGCCGCCGAGGGCGCCGGGGTCGCGTCGATCGCGCTGCACGCGCGCACCGCCTCCGAGTTCTACAGCGGGCACGCCGACTGGTCGGCGATCGCCACGCTCAAGGAGACGGTCACGAGCGTGCCCGTGCTGGGCAACGGCGACATCTGGTCGGCCGAGGACGCGCTGCGGATGATGGCCGAGACGGGCTGCGACGGAGTCGTCGTCGGTCGCGGCTGCCTCGGGCGCCCCTGGCTCTTCGGCGACCTCGCCGCCGCGTTCGCCGGCTCCGACGAGCGGTTCCGCCCTTCGCTCGGACAGGTCGCCGAGGCGTTCCGCCGCCACGCGGAGCTGCTCGTCGACTTCTTCGAGAGCGAGGAGCGCGGCTGCCGCGACATCCGCAAGCACGTCGCCTGGTACTTCAAGGGCTACGCCGTCGGCGGCGACCTCCGCGCTCGCCTGGCCACCGTCGAGTCGCTCGCGCAGCTCGACGAGCTCCTGGCGACGCTCGACTGGACGCAGCCCTATCCGGGCGAGGCGGCCGAGGGGCAGCGGGGCCGCGCCGGCTCGCCCAAGGTCCCCTCCCTCCCGGACCGCTGGCTCGAGTCCCGCGAGCTCGACGCCGGGCAGCGCGACGCGGTCTCGGCCGCCGAGATCCACAACAGCGGTGGATGACCGCGCGCTCTGGGGGTACTCGCTCGTCGACACCGAGCGATTCCTGCCGGAGGACCACTCGACCCGCCGCTCCGACTTCGCCCGCGACCGCGCCCGGCTCTTCCACTCCAGCGCGCTCCGCCGCCTGGCCGCGAAGACCCAGGTGCTCAGCCCCACGGCGGGCGTCGACTTCGCGCGCAACCGCCTGACCCACTCGCTCGAGGTGGCGCAGATCGGCCGGGAGCTCGCCACGAGCCTCGACCTCGACCCCGACGTCGTCGACACGGCCTGCCTCGCGCACGACATCGGGCATCCGCCGTTCGGGCACAACGGCGAGCGCGCGCTCAACACCTGGGCCGAGGGGATCGGCGGCTTCGAGGGCAACGCGCAGACCTTCCGGCTGCTCACGCGGCTCGAGCCGAAGGTGTTCGGCGACGACGCCCGCCCCTACGGGCTGAACCTCACCCGCGCCAGCATCGACGCGAGCTGCAAGTACCCCTGGCCCGACACGCGCTCGGTCGCCGACCCGTCGGGGCGCGCCAAGTTCGGCTTCTACGCCGACGACGCCCCCGCGTTCGCCTGGATGCGCGAGGGCGCCCCCGAGGGGGTGCGCTGCATCGAGGCCGAGGTGATGGACCTCTCGGACGACATCGCCTACTCCGTGCACGACTTCGAGGACGCGGTGGTCTCCGGCTACATCGACGTCGAAGCACTCGGCTCCCGCGCCGACCACGAGGACCTCGTGCAGTCGATGCACTCCTGGGTCGGCGGGGAGGTCGGACACGACGAGCTCGTCGCCGCCTTCGACCGTCTCGACTCGCTCGACGTGTGGGTCTCCTCCTGGGACGGCTCCCGCCGCGACCAGGCCCGGCTCAAGAACCTCACCAGCCAGCTCATCGGCCGCTTCGCCGCCGCCGCCACCGAGGCCACCCGCGAGGCGTACCAGCACCCCGACCTCGTCCGCTTCGGCGGCCACGTCGTCGTCCCCCGCGAGCAGCAGGCCGAGATCGCCGTGCTCAAGGGGATCGTCGCGACGTTCGTGATGTCGCGGAACACCCGCCAGCCCATCTACGCCCAGCAGCGCGAAGTCCTCACCCGCCTCGCCGACACCCTCCTCGACCGCGGCCCGGGATCCCTCGAGCCCGGCTTCGCCGAGGACTGGCACGCCGCCCCCGACGACGACGCCCGCCGCCGCGTCGTCGTCGACCAGGTCGCCAACCTCACCGACCAGAGCGCCCTCGCCTGGTTCGAGAGGCTGTGCTGATGCGCTGAGCCGGGCGGCGCCCGGCTCAGCTGTGCCGCCGGTCCCTGCCCGGCGTCACCGCGGTCGGCTTGCCGAGGTGGTGCGTTCCAGGGAGCGGGGTGCGTCCGCCTAGGGCGATCCGCTGTTACGCGGATCGGCCGTTCGGCTGTGCTCGATCCCACGCCGGTCCTCGCCCGGCGTGGCGCGGTCGGCTTGGCGACGTGGTGCGGTTCGTGGAGCGGGGTGCGTCCGCCTAGGGCGATCCGCTGGCACGCGGATCGGCCGTTCGGCGGTGCCGGTGGCACGCCGGTCTCTGCCCGGCTCGGCGCGGTCGGCGGTGCTCGATTCCACGCCGGTCCCTGCCCGGCGTGGCGCGGTCGGCTTCGCGGGGTGGTGCGTTCCAGGGAGCGGGGTGCGTCCGCCTAGGGCGATCCGCTGGCACGCGGATCGGCCGTTCGGCGGTGCCGGTGCACGCCGGTCACCGCCAGGCGTCACCGCGGTCGGCTTGTCGGGGTGGTGCGTTTCGTAATGCGGGGTGCGTCCGCCTAGGGCGATCCGCTGGGACGCGGATCGGCCGTTCAGCGGTGCCGGTGCACGCCGGTCACCGCCAGGCGTCACCGCGGTCGGCTTGTCGGGGTGGTGGGTTCCAGGGAGCCGGGTGCGTCGTCTGAGGCGATGTGCTGGTGTGCGGGTCGGCCGGTCGGCTCGGAGGGCGGGGAGGGCACCGCGCCGCGAGGCGCGGAGGGGCGCGGGGCGGCGGGTACGGTGAGGGCGTGGGAGCGGAGCGGACACGGCAGCGGATCCTCGAGGCGGCGACGGAGGAGTTCGCGGCGCACGGGCTGGCGGGAGCGCGGGTCGACCGCATCGCGGCACGGTCGGGGATGAGCAAGCCGATGCTGTACTCGCACCGGCCGACGGCGCGCGAGGCCGTCGCCGCTGTCGTCCGAGTCAGTGCGGAGGGGTACTCCGCGCCCGGCACTCCTGCCGGCTGCTTCGTGCTGAGCGAGCCGCGGCTCGAGGCCCGTCACCGCGAGATGGAGGCGCTCGTCGCTGCACGAGTCGAGCGCGGGATCGAGGAGGGCGACGTGCCGCCGGAGACGGACGCCGGATCCGTCGCCGCCTTCGTCGTCGCCGTGCTCAGCGGGATGTCGACGCAGGCTCGCGATGGAGCACCGGCGGACCGCATCGCGGTCATCGGCGAGCTCGCACTCGGCGCGCTGCCGGCGGCCACGGGCGTGCGAGCCGCAGGGCGCACGCCGGGAGCTCCCGGATGAGGCCGCGTCGGCCCCGTCTCGGCCTCCTCGCCCTGGTCGTCGCGGGGCTGCTGCTGGTCCAGCCCGCCGCGGCCTCGGCGGCTCCGCTGCTCCCTCCCGCGAACGGCGTCCTCGACTACCAGCTGGGAGGCGCCTACGCTCCGGCGTCGAGCGTCACCATCGTCGACCGCGACCGCACGGACGCGCCCGCCGCCGGCCGCTACAGCATCTGCTACGTGAACGCCTTCCAGACCCAGCCGGGCGAGAGCGCCGCCTTCGCGAAGCGGCACCCCGAGCTCCTGGTGAGGCGAGCGGACGGGAAGCCCCTCGCCGATCCGGGCTGGCCGGACGAGTACCTCTTCGACGTCTCGACCTCCGCGAAGCGGACCGCTCTGCTCGCGATCGTCGGCGCCTGGATCGACGGATGCGCCGAGCACTGCTTCGACGCCGTCGAGGCCGACAATCTGGACAGCTACACCCGCTCGGGCGGGAGGCTGACGAAGTCGCAGGCGCTGGCGTTCGCCACCCTCCTGACGGCGCGCGCTCACCGCTCCGGCCTGGCGATCGGCCAGAAGAACGGAGCCGACCTCGCCGCTGCCGGGAAGAGGACGGTCGGCTTCGACTTCGCCGTCGTCGAGGAGTGCCAGGTCTACGACGAGTGCGCGGCGTACACGGACGTCTACGGGCGCCAGGTCTACGAGATCGAGTACACCGACAACGGCCGGTCCGCCTACTTCGAGGCCTGCGCCGCGCAGGGCCAGAGCATCTCGGTCACCCTCCGCGACCGCGACGTCGTCCCCCGTGGCGCACCGGGCTACGTGAACCGGCACTGCTGACGCCGGGCGGACGCTACCGCAGGGCTCCCAGCACGACGGCCGCGGCGCGGGCGACCAGCGCGTCGTCGTAGTCCGCCTCGGTGTCGTTGCGCGCCGAGAGGATCGACAGCACGACCGCGTCCCGCCCGGGAGGCGTCACCACGGCGACGTCGTTGCGGATCCCGCCGGCGCCCCCGGACTTGTCCGCGACGCTCCAGCCGGCCGGAGCGCCCGCCCGGACGAGAGTGTCGCCGGTCGCGTTGCCGCTCATCCAGTCGAGCAGGAGCGCCCGGTCCTCCGCGGACAGCACGTCACCTGTGGCGACCGCGGCGAGGTCCGCCGTGAACGCGGCCGGGGTGGTGGTGTCCTCGGTGCTGCCGGGCTCGATCGTGTTCAGCGCGGGCTCCTCGTTCACCACCTCGGTGGTGGTGTCGCCGAGAGCCTCGAGTCCACGGTCGAGGGCGGAGGGTCCGCCGAGGCGCCGGAGCACGAGGTTCAGCGCTGTGTTGTCGCTCCGGCGGACGGCCGCCTCGGCGAGCTGCGACAGCGGCAGGCCGGTGGCGGTGGTCTCCTCCGTGACGGGGGAGTAGCCCGCCGCCTCGACGTCGGCGACGGTCCAGGTGACCACCTCGTCCCGCTCGGCGGCGGGGACGGTGCGCAGGAACTCCGCCGCGGCGAGGGCTTTGAGGCTCGAGGCGAAGCCGAAGCGCTCGTCGGCCCGGTGATCGACCCGGCGACCCGAGCCGGTGTCGACGGCGCTGACGCCGATCCGGGCGTCGAACTCGTTCTCGAGCGCGGCCAGCTCGGCGGAGACGTCGATCGGAGGAGGGGTGGCGGAGGAGGCCGACGACGGCACGGAGGCGGACGACGGCGGCGCGACCGGGGTGTCCGCCGTGGTGGTGCACCCTGCGAGGGCCAGGAGGAGGGCGGAACCCGCGAGTGCGCGGAGGGTCCGCGACGACCCGTTCGAACGGTTCACAGCGCGGAGTAGACGACGGAGAAGGCGACGGCGGCCGCCGCGGTGACGCCGAGCGCCGCGAGCGAGACGAGTGCCCGCGGCCTCCTCCGCACGACGGCCAGGACGAGGAAGCCCGCGCCCAGGACGATCTGGAGCCACCAGTACACCGGACTCGTGGTGTCGGCGACCGCGCCCAGCGCCCAGACGCCCTCGCCGATCAGCACGCCCGAGAGCGGCGCGACGGCCAGGACGCAACACGTCCTCGAGCCGTGGAGAGTGAGCGCGGCGGCGGCGCCCAGGATCGGCCCGGCGGGGACGGCGAGCAGCCAGAAGACGTCCGTGAAGGGAGGCGAGTAGCCGAAGCCGCGCGCCGCCGTCACCAGGTCGTAGCCCTCGAGCAGCGCCCAGAAGCTCAGCAGGCCGAGCGCGGCCCCCGCTGCCGGTCGGGCGCCGCCGAGGCGCACGAGCGCGAACACGAGCATGGACCAGCCCCCGGAGGAGTTGGCGAACGAGCTCACCGACGGCGGAAGGAAGCCCTGCAGCAGGCTGGTGAGCCCGCCCAGGACGAGACCGCCGAGCAGGGCGACGAGCAGAGCACGCAGGAGAGGCGGGCGGGAGGCGGCAGGGGGCATGGGTCGATTCTCGGAGACGGCGGGCCGGTGCGGATCAGGGATGACCCTGATCTCGGGGTGCGGGTGGATCACAGGTCTCGGGGTGATCCGCGCCGCCCTGGTGCAGTTCTCCCCACCCCGGCTCGGCGGCCCCGGCGGCCGATACGATGGACCCCATGCCTCGGATCCGACAGTCAGATGTCGAGGAGGTCAAGGCGCGGGTGAACATCGGCGACGTGATCGGCGAGTACGTCACGCTGAAGTCGGCCGGCATCGGCTCGCTGAAGGGCCTCTGCCCCTTCCACGACGAGCGCAGCCCCAGCTTCCACGTCCGCCCGCAGGCCGGCTTCTACCACTGCTTCGGCTGCCAGGAGTCGGGCGACGTCTACAGCTTCGTCATGAAGATGGACCACAGCTCGTTCAGCGAGACCGTCGAGCGCCTCGCCGGGCGGATCGGCTTCCCGCTGCAGTACGAGGACGGCGACGGCCGCGCGCCCGAGACCGGCGGGCGAGCGCGCCTCCTCGCCGCGAACGACGCCGCGGAGGAGTACTTCCGCGAGCAGCTCGCGACCCCGGGCGCCGACGTCGGTCGGCGCTTCCTCGGCGAGCGGGGCTTCGACCGCGCCGCCGCCGACCGCTTCGGCGTCGGCTTCGCACCCGACGGCTGGGACGGGCTCACGACCGCGCTCAAGCGCCGCGGCTTCTCGGAGGAGGAGCTGACCACGGCCGGCATGGTCAGCAGCAACAACCGCGGCGGCGTCTACGACCGCTTCCGCGGCCGCCTCGTCTGGCCGATCCGCGACGTGACCGGCCAGACCGTCGGCTTCGGCGCCCGCCGCCTCCTCGAGGAGGACAAGGGCCCCAAGTACCTCAACACCCCCGAGACGCCCGTCTACCACAAGTCCCAGGTGCTCTACGGGCTCGACCTCGCCAAGCGGGACATCTCCCGCGGGCACCGGGTGGTCGTCGTCGAGGGCTACACGGACGTCATGGCCTGCCACCTCGCCGGCGTCACCACCGCGGTCGCCACCTGCGGCACCTCCTTCGGCGTCGACCACATCAAGGTGCTGCGCCGGGTGCTGGGCGACGACAGCGGCGTCGGCGAGGTCGTCTTCACCTTCGACCCCGACGCGGCGGGCCAGAAGGCGGCGATGCGCGCGTTCCAGGAGGAGCACCGCTTCGCCGCGCAGACCTTCGTCGCCGTCGCGCCCGAGGGCCTGGACCCCTGCGACCTCCGCCTGAACCGCGGAGACGACGCCGTCCGCCGCCTCATCGACGACAAGAAGCCGATGTTCGAGTTCGTTATCAGGCAGCTGCTGGACCGCTACGACCTCGAGACGGTCGAGGGCCGGATCGCGGCCCTGCGCGCGGCCGCCCCGGTCGTCGCTGAGATCCGCGACCCGGCGCTGCGGCCCGGCTACTCCCGCGAGCTCGCCCGGATGCTCGGCCTGGACATGGCCGAGGTCAACTCCGCCGTGCGTTCCGCCGGATCCCGGCCCCGCTCCTCCGGACCCGAGGGCCGCGACCAGCAGGGCGGGCGGGGCGGCGGCGAATCGTCCGCGGCCGAGGCGCCCCTCGGCGCGAGCATCGCCGACCTCCCCGTCGACGTCGTCACGCGCATCGAGCGCGAGGCGCTGATGGCGATGCTCCAGCTGCCCCAGGCGATGGGTCCGGAGCTCCTGGCCCGGGCGGCGCACGCGGCGGTCACCAACGAGACCCTCCGCGTGGTCCGCGACGCCGTGGTCGCGAACCTCGAGCGGGCGGAGGACCGCGACTGGGTCGAGCACGTCGCCGACGACGTCCCCGGCCCCTTCGCCTCGCTGGTGCGCCAGCTCGCGGTGGCGCCGATCCCGGCCGCCGACGAGGAGGGGCTCGCCCGCTACTCCCGCGACGTGGCGATCTCACTCATCGAGCGCGACCTGCTCCGCGAGATCGCCGAGCTGCGCGGGGCGCTCCAGCGCGCGTCCGCCGATCCGGTGATGGCGCGCGCGGTGCAGGTGCGACTGGTCGAGCTCGAGCGCGAGAAGCGGGCGCTGCGCTCGGAGTGAGCGTGTTGCGGTCGTGTGAAGAAATCGGCCGCACGCCTGTGCCGGTTCGGAGAGCGCTTCCAACTGTGTTACCTATGAGGAACAGCAATGCGGGCGTCCAGTGTCGTGACGCCACAGCCCACAGGAGATCTGTGTGCCGAGAGTCCGCGCGCCCGGAGCGCGCCCGCATCCCATCCTTGACAGGAAGAGGCAGACGGAGATGAATTCCGCATCCACTCGCGGCACCCGTGCACTGGCCGCCGCCGCAGGCTTCGCCGCGGTCGCGCTAGTGCTGACGGGCTGCGCCGCCGGCGGGAACGACTCGTCCGGCGGCAGCGCCGGAGGGGCCCTGACCATCGGCACCACCGACAAGATCACGACGCTCGACCCCGCGGGCTCCTACGACAACGGCTCGTTCGCCGTGATGAACCAGGTGTTCCCGTTCCTGATGAACACCCCCTACGGCAGCCCGGACGTCGAGCCCGACATCGCCGAGTCGGCGGAGTTCACCGCTCCCACGGAGTACACCGTGAAGCTGAAGGAGGGACTGAAGTGGGCCAACGGCCACGACCTCACCTCCTCCGACGTGAAGTTCTCCTTCGACCGCCAGGTCGGCATCGCGGCCGAGAACGGCCCCTCCTCGCTCCTGGCGAACCTCGACAGCGTCGCGGCTCCGGACGACACGACCGTGGTCTTCACGCTGAAGTCCGAGAACGACCAGACCTTCCCGCAGATCCTCTCGAGCCCCGCCGGCCCGATCGTGGACGAGGAGGTCTTCTCGGCCGACGAGCTGACCGCGGACGCCGACATCGTCTCGGGCGACGCCTTCGCCGGCCAGTACACGATCGCGAACTACGACGTGAACAACCTCATCCAGTACAAGGCCTACCCGGACTACCAGGGCGTTCTCGGCGAGGCGAAGACGGACACCGTCAACGTCAAGTACTACGCGGACTCGTCCAACCTCAAGCTGGACATCCAGGAGGGGAACATTGACGTCGCGTTCCGCAGCCTCTCGGCGACGGACATCGACGACCTCCGCGGCAACGACACGGTCAAGGTCGTGGACGGCCCCGGCGGCGAGATCCGCTACATCGTCTTCAACTTCGACACCCAGCCCTTCGGCGCGACGACCGGTGAGGCCGACAGCGCCAAGGCCCTTGCCGTGCGCCAGGCCGTCGCCGACCTGATCGACCGCGACGAGATCGCCGACCAGGTCTACAAGGGCACCTACACCCCCCTCTACTCCTACGTCCCCGCCGGCCTGACCGGCGCGGTCGAGCCGCTCAAGTCGCTCTACGGCGACGGCAACGGCGCGCCCGACGCCGACAAGGCGAAGGCGACCCTCGAGGCCGCCGGCGTCACCGCTCCGGTCACCCTGAACCTGCAGTACTCGAACGACCACTACGGTCCGTCCTCGGGCGACGAGTACGCGCTGATCAAGGACCAGCTGGAGTCGACCGGCCTCTTCACCGTGAACCTGCAGACCACGGAGTGGGTGCAGTACTCGAAGGACCGCTCGAGCGACGTCTACCCGGCGTACCAGCTCGGCTGGTTCCCCGACTACTCCGACGCCGACAACTACCTCTCGCCGTTCTTCATCAAGGAGAACTTCCTCGCGAACCACTTCGACGACGCCGAGGTGCAGAGCCTGATCGCGCAGCAGGTCTCGACCACTGACGCCGACGCGCGCACCGCGCTGATCGAGCAGATCCAGGAGAAGGTCGCGGCGCAGCTCTCGACCGTCCCCTACCTGCAGGGCTCGCAGGTCGCGGTCGTCGGCAGCACCGTGAGCGGAGCCGAGGACACCCTCGACGCCTCGTTCAAGTTCCGCTACGCGGCACTCAGCAAGGGCTGATCCACCCCCTCGCGGCCGGCGCCTCCCCGACAGGAGGCGCCGGCCGTTCTCCACGAAAGGCATCACGTGACGACAGCCACGACGGCTGCGGCGACGGCGCCCACCCGGCGACCGCGCGGCTCCGGGGGCGGACTCGGGCGCTACCTGCTCGTCCGCTTCCTGCTCATCATCCCCACCGTCTTCATCCTCGTGACGCTGGTGTTCCTCCTCATGCGCTCCACGGGCGACCCGATCACGGCGGCCCTCGGCGGCCGCCTGACCGCCGACCAGCTCGCCGAGCGTGTGGCCGCCGCCGGCTACGACCGGCCGCTGATCGTGCAGTACCTCGAGTACCTCGGCAAGCTGCTGACCGGCGACTTCGGCACCACTCTGAGCGACAACCGCCCCGTGACCGAGGTGCTCCTCACCTACGGCGCCGCGACGGTCGAGCTCGCCTTCTACGCCCTGATCGTGGCGTTCCTGGTCGGCATCCCGCTCGGGATGCTCGCCGCCTACCACCGCGACCGCACCCCCGACGCGGTGCTGCGCATCTTCGCGATCCTCTGCTACGCGACTCCGGTGTTCTTCGCGGGCCTGCTGCTGAAGCTGGTGTTCTCCGTCTGGCTGAAGTGGTTCCCCGTCGCCGGGCGCGCCTCGACGAGCACCGAGCTCTCGCTCCAGTTCCTCGAGAACAAGACCGGCATCTACCTGATCGACGCGATCCAGACCGGCGACCCGGCCGCGATCTCGGACGTGCTCTCGCACGCGGTGCTCCCCGCCGTCGCACTGGGGCTGCTCACCGCGGGCATCTTCCTGCGCCTGGTGCGCACCAACGTGATCGGCACGCTCGGCACCGACTACGTGGACGCGGCGCGCTCGCGCGGCGTCAGCGAGTTCCGGCTCGTCCGCACCCACGCCTACCGGCCGGCGCTCATCCCGATCATCACTGTGATCGGCCTGCAGATCGCCCTGCTGCTCGGCGGCGCCGTCCTCACCGAGACCACCTTCGAGTGGAAGGGCCTCGGCTTCCAGCTCGCCGAGTACCTCCAGGCCCGCGACTTCGTGGCCGTGCAGGGCATCGTCGCCCTGCTCGCCGTCATCGTGGCGCTGACCAACTTCATCGTCGACGTCATCGCGGCGCTCATCGACCCGCGAGTGAGGTACTGAGCATGAGCACCACCTCCCCGGCGCGTCCGCGCCGTCGTCTCGTCGACCGTCTGCCGGTCGTCCACCAGCTCCGGCAGAGCGTCGGCCTCCAGCGGGGGATGCTCGTCACCGGCCTGATCATCACCGGCGCGTTCCTGCTGGTGGCCCTGTTCGCGCCCCTCATCGCGCCCTACGGCTACTCGCAGCTGCGCTCGGGCGGCGAGTCGTTCGGCGCGCAGGAGCCGCCGAGCGCGGAGCACCTGCTCGGCACCACCGTCGGCGGCTACGACGTCCTCTCGCGAGTGATCTGGGGAGCGCAGACCGCGTTCCTCGTGATCGTCGTCGCCGTGGTCCTGTCGATCTTCCTCGGCGTCTTCCTCGGCCTCGTCTCCGGCTACCTCGGCGGCTGGCTCGACCGCGTGCTCGTCGTGATCTGCGACGCGATCTACGCGTTCCCGACCCTGCTGCTGGCGATCGTGATGTCGATCGTCATCTCCGGCGGGCAGTCGAACCTCTGGGCCGGCATCTTCGCCGCGGCGGTCTCGATCACCGTGGTCTACATCCCGCAGTACTTCCGCGTGATCCGGGCCGAGACCGTGCGGATCAAGGGCGACGCCTTCGTCGAGTCGGCGAAGGTCATCGGAGCGTCGACGCCCCGGATCATGTTCCGCCACGTCCTGCGGAACGCGACGCGCACGCTGCCGCTGATCTTCACACTGAACTCCTCCGAGGCGATCCTGACCCTCGCCGGCCTGGGCTTCCTCGGCTTCGGCATCGAGCCGACGTCGGCCGCTGAGTGGGGCTACGACCTCAACAAGGCGCTGTCGGACGTCACGAGCGGCATCTGGTGGACCTCGGTCTTCCCGGGCCTGGCGATCGTGCTCGTGGTGCTGGGCATCACCCTCGTGGGCGAGAGCCTGAACGACCTCGCCGACCCGCGCCTGCGCGGTCGGCGCGCGGTGGCCGCCGGTGCCGGCGACGTCGCCGCGACGTCCGTCGTGCCGGGCGGCGTCCTCGCCGCCGACGGCCTGGAGACGCCGGGGCACGACCCCGTCGCCGGAGTGGAGGAGACGCGATGAGCGACCAGCGCATCGTCCGGGACGCCTCAGCGCGTCCGATCGTGGACATCACCGACCTCGAGGTCGCCTTCGCGAGCGACCGCGGCGCCGTCCGCGCCGTCGCCGGGGTGAGCCTGCGCGTCGAGCGCGGCGAGGTCCTGGCGATCGTCGGCGAGTCCGGCAGCGGCAAGACCGTGACCGCGAAGACCATCCTCGGCCTCCTGCCCGAGACGGCCACCGCCTCCGGAGTGGTCCTGCTCTCGAAGAAGGACGGCAGCGCGGCGACCGACGTCGTCTCCGTGCCGAAGGCCCGCCTCCGGGAGCTGCGCGGCACCGACGTCGCCATGGTCTTCCAGGAGCCGGGCACCGCACTCAACCCGGTCTTCACGGTGGGCTGGCAGATCGCGGAGGGACTGCGCGCCCACGGCTCCGTCTCGAAGAAGGAGGCGCGCAAGCGCGCGATCGACGTCCTCCGCACCGTCGGCATCCCGGAGCCGGAGAAGCGGGTCGACTACTACCCGCACCAGTTCTCGGGCGGCCAGAAGCAGCGCGTCGTCATCGCGATGGCCCTGGTCCTGGATCCCGGCCTGATCGTCGCGGACGAGCCGACCACCGCGCTCGACGTGACCGTGCAGGCCGAGATCCTCGACCTGCTCCGCCGGTGCCGCGACGAGTTCGGCACCTCGATCGTGCTGATCACCCACAACATGGGCGTCGTCGCCGATCTGGCCGACCGCGTCGCCGTGATGTACCAGGGCGAGCTGGTCGAGGAGGCGACGGTCTCCGAGCTGTTCTCGGCGCCGAAGGCCGAGTACACGAGGAAGCTCCTCGCCGCCGTCCCGCACGTGGGCCAGGGCGTCGAGCGCGCCCGCGTCCGCGCCGTCGAGCGCGCCGAGGCCCCCGAGGCCGAGACGCTCGTCGCCGCCGAGGGCCTGCGGATCCAGTACCCCGGCCGGCTCGGCCGTCCCGGCTTCGTCGCGGTCGACGGCGTCTCGCTGCGCATCCGCGCGGGCGAGGTGCTCGGCCTCGTCGGCGAGAGCGGCTCGGGCAAGACCACCATCGGGCGTGCCATCGCGGGCCTGACGCCGGTGACCGGCGGGTCGCTGAAGGTCCTCGGCAAGGAGATGCGCGGCATCCGCGAGCGCGCCTTCCGGCCGGTCCGCGGCGACATCGGCTTCGTGTTCCAGGACCCGGCGTCGAGCTTCAACCCGCTGCTCACCATCGCGGAGTGCGTGGCCGAGCCGCTGATCGTGCACGGACGGGCCGGCGACGCCGCCGGGGCGCGCTCGCGCGTCGACGAGCTCCTGGAGGCGGTGCAGCTGCCCCGCTCCTACGGCGACCGCTACCCGCACGAGCTCTCCGGCGGCCAGCGCCAGCGCGCCAGCCTCGCCCGGGCCCTGGCCCTCGAGCCGAAGCTGCTGATCGCCGACGAGCCCACCTCGGCGCTCGACGTGTCGGTGCAGGCCCGCGTGCTCGAGCTGTTCGCCGAGCTGCAGCGCGAGTTCGGCTTCGCCTCCCTGTTCATCAGCCACGACCTCGCCGTGGTCGACCTGCTCGCCGACCGCATCGCGGTGCTCTACCGCGGCGAGCTGGTCGAGGAGGGGACGGGGGCCGAGGTGCTCGCCGCGCCGAAGCACCCCTACACGCAGCGCCTGCTCGCCTCTCTGCCCGTGCCCGACCCGGTCGAGCAGGCCTCGAGGCGCGAGCTCCTGCGCAGCATCGTCGAGGCGGAGCGCCGGGCGTGAGCCGGACCGCCGAGGATCAGGCCCCCATCGTCGTCGACGACCTCAGCGTCGAGTACCCGCCGCGCGGCATCAGCCGCCGGTGGACGGCGCTGCGGGGAGTGAGCCTCCGCGTGGAGCCGGGGGAGGTGCTCGGGATCCTCGGCGGCAGCGGCTCGGGCAAGTCCACGCTCGCGCGCGTGCTCGGCGGCGACGGCCTGGGGCACGACGGAGGCCGCACGCGCCCGGTGATCATCGGAGGGGACGCGACGGTCGCGGGGCACCGCCTCCGCTCGCTCCCCGCCCGCGAGCTCAAGCGCTTCACCGTCGACGTCGCGCATCTCGCGCAGGACGCCGGAGCGGCCCTCCGCCCCGAGCTGACCGTCTCGGAGCTGATCGCCGAGCCGATCTTCCTCCGCGACCGCCACTACGACCCGAAGGCCGCGGCGGTGCGGGTGGCGACGCTGCTCGACTCCGTGCACCTGCCGCTGTTCCTGCTCGACCGCTACCCCTACGAGCTCTCCAGCGGCCAGCGCCAGCGCGTGGCCGTGGCCCGCTCGCTCGTGCTCGGGCCGAAGGTGCTGATCGCCGACGAGCCGACCTCGGGCATCGACGCGACGGTGCGCGAGTCGATCGTCGACCTCCTCGCCGACCTGCGGCGCCGGGAGGGATTCGCGGCCGTCGTGGTCAGCCACGACATCGACGTGCTGAGCCGGGCGACCGACCGGATCGCCGTGCTCGTCGGCGGCGAGGTCGTCGCGTACGGGCCGCTGCTGGACGTGCTGATCGAGGCCCGGCACCCCTACGTGCGCGAGCTCGGAGCGGCCTTCGCCGAGTACGAGCGCTTCGACGCCTCCCGAGCGCAGCGCGTCGAGGCGGCCGACCAGTGACCGTCCCGCGCGTCGCGGTGCTCCCGCGGCCGAAGCCGGTGTTCGCCGAGGCGGTCGAGTCGGGCGGGGGAGTGGTCGTCGGACTCGACGGGAGTCCGGACGCGCTGCTCTGGCTGTCCTACGGCCGCACGGACGAGCTGGCCGCTGTGCTGGAGGAGCACCCGTCGATCCGCTGGGTGCAGCTGCCCTGGGCCGGCGTCGACGTCTTCGCGCCCGTGCTCGCCGCGTCTCGCGCGGACGTGGTCTGGACCAGCGCCAAGGGCGCCTACGCGGAGCCGGTGGCGGAGCACGCGCTCGCGCTGGTGCTCGCCCTCCTGCGCTCGCTGCCGGAGCGGGCGCGCGCCGCGTCGTGGGGGCCGAAGAAGGCGGTCACGCTGCACCGCGCCTCCGTGGTGATCGTCGGAGCAGGAGGGATCGCTCGCGAGCTCCTGCGGCTGCTCGCCGTCTTCGACTGCCGGGTGACGATCGTCCGCCGCGGAGACGAGCCGGTGGAGGGCGCGGCCCGCACCCTGCCGGCGTCGCGGCTCGCCGAGGCCGCGGCGGACGCCGACGTGCTGGTCCTTGCCGCCGCCGCCACCGCGGGCACGGAGCGGATGGTCGACGCGGGTCTGCTCGCGCGGCTCCCCGCCCACGCCGTGCTCGTCAACGTCGCCCGGGGGAGCCTCGTCGACACGGACGCGCTCGTCGCGGCCCTCGCCGAAGGCCGTCTCGCGGGCGCCGCGCTCGACGTGACGGACCCCGAGCCGCTGCCGGACGGGCATCCGCTCTGGAGCGAGCCCCGGTGCCTGATCACGCCCCACAGCGCGGACACCCCCGAGATCACCGCGCCGCTCCTGGCCGAGCGCGTGCGCGCCAACGTGGCCGCCTGTGCCGCCGGCGGGCCGTTCGTCGGCCGCGTCGACCCGGGCTCCGGCTACTGAGTGCGCGCCCGATTTTGCGTTCGCGGAGAGTTTGCTAAAGTAGTACCGCGCTGATCGCCTCCGGGCGGTCGGATGATCCTCGATAGCTCAATTGGCAGAGCAATCGGCTGTTAACCGGTAGGTTCTTGGTTCGAGTCCAAGTCGGGGAGCGAAGGGTCCGGGACTCCACTCTCGGGCCCTTTTTTCGTGCCCGCGAGCGGTCGCCCTCGAGGGCCCACCCGCTCGGACCGACGATCGGAGGGGCGATGCGCGAGGACGTGCTCGCTCTCCTGCGCCGCCGCCCCGACGTCGAGGCGCCGGATCTCGTCGCCGTCGACGCCAGTGACCGTCTGCTGCTCGACCTCGCCGCCGATCGCGGCCGCCTCGCCGTGATCGGGGACGCCTACGGGGCACTGAGCCTCGGCCTCGCCGCCGACGGCCGTGCCGTGCGCGTCGTGCAGGACTCGATCACCGCCGAGCGCGCTCTCGCGCAGAACCTCGAGACGGTGCGGGGGTCGGGCGTCGATCTCGCGCCGATCGAGATCGTCGACTCCGTCGCGGAGGCCGTCCGCGACGCCGACGCGGTGCTCCTGCGCCTGCCGCGCTCGCTCGACGCGCTGGCCGCCGTCGCGGCCGGGACCGCACTCGCGAACCCGGCGGCGACCCTGATCGGCGCCGGCCGCATCAAGCACATGACCCGCACGATGAACGACGTGCTCGCCGTGCGCTACGAGCGGATCGACGTCTCCCTCGCCCGGCAGAAGTCGCGCGCCCTGCTCGCGAGCGGCGCGCTCCCCGACCAGCCGCCCGCGCCAGGGCCCGAGCGGCGCCGTCTGGACGAGCTCGACCTCGAGGTCGTCGCACTGCCGGGAGCCTTCGCAGGTGCACGACTGGACCTCGGCACCCGCGCCCTCCTCGCCGCCCTCGATCTCGACTCCCTCCCCGCGGGCACCGCACTCGACCTCGGCTGCGGAACCGGCGTGCTCGCCGCCGTGGTGGCCCGGGCCCGCCCCGACCTCGCCGTGACCGCGACGGACACCTCGCGTGCCGCGGTCGAGTCCGCCCGGGCGACCGCGGCGGCCAATGGGCTGGCCGTCCGCGTCCTCCGCGACGACAACGCCTCGACTCTGGAGGCGTCCTCCGTCGACGTCGTGCTCTGCAATCCGCCGTTCCACTCCGACGGAGCCGTCACCGACCTCGTCGCCCGGCGCATGCTGCGCGCGGCCGGCCGCGTGCTGCGCCCCGGAGGCGTGCTGTGGACGGTCTTCAACTCCCACCTCGCGCATCCGGCCGAGCTGCGCCGCGCGGTCGGGCCGACCACGGTGGTGGCGCGCGACCGCCGCTTCACCGTCACCCGCTCCGTGCGCTCCGACGGCTGAGTACGGCTCCGCAACCCCCTCCGCGGCCTCAGGTCCGCTGTCCGCGGCGCGGGTACGATCTCTCTCCGGCGCTCCTGTGCCGAACCCGTCCCGTCCCCCCGGAGGCCGTCGTGCTCGAAGTCGTCCTCGTCCTCGCCCTGATCGCCCTGGTCGCGGTCGTCGTGCTGTGGCGCCGCGCCGTCGGCGCCGAGCGCCGTGCCGCCGAGAGCCGTGCGGAGGAGGCGGCGCGCGTCGTCCGCCTCGAGCTGGCGGTCGGCGAGCAGGAGGCGAGGCTCCGCATCGTCGGCGAGCTCGAGCAGCTCGCGGTCCGCAGCGCCGCGCACGTCGTCGAGGAGGCCGAGAGCGTCCGTCTCACGATCGACCGCGACCCCGCCGCAGCCGCGCGGTCGGCGCAGCGTGCCGTGCGGGCGGCCGAGGCCTCGCTGGCGCAGCTGCGCCGCATCGCGACCGTCGCCTCCGTCGATCCGGGGGAGCTGCCGCGCACCGGCGGCTCCGTCCCCCTGATCGAGGGCGCCCGCGAGCGAGGCCTGAGCGTCCGCGAGGAGTCGTTCGGCGAGCCGTTCCCGCTGCAGGACGGCGCCGAGGTGGCCGTGCTCCGGGTGCTCGAGTACGCCTTCGACTCGGCGCTGGAGACCGGCGGCGCGGGGACCGAGGTCCGCATCAGCTCCCGATGGACGACCACCGGCCTCCGGGTGGAGGTCGACGACGACCGCGAGCAGCACGGCGCTGCGGAGCAGGACGCCAGCGCTCTCGAGGCGGATCTGCGCTCGCTCACCGAGCGCATCGACAGCCCCGCGCTCGCCGAGCTGCGCGAGCGGGCCGCCCTCTTCGGCGGTGACGTGACCGAGAAGCGGACGCCCGGCGTCGGCCGGAGCGTCACCGCCTCGTTCCCCGCGATCCGCCACCACAACGGCGTGCACGGGGTCGACCTGGCCTGAGTCAGTCCTCGAGGTGCTCCACGCCGGGCAGCCACGAGACGCCGGGGCCGCCCCAGCCGCGCTTCCGGGTGATCTTCGCGACCGGCTTGTGGTAGTCGTGCTCGAGGCGGTCGATGTAGAGCACGCCGTCGAGGTGGTCGAACTCGTGCTGGAACACGCGGGCGAACCAGCCGTCCGCGACGATCTCGAACGGCTCCTGCTCGAGGTCGACCGCGCGGAGGATCGCGCGCTCGGAGCGGCGGAGCGGGAAGCGCTCGCCGGGGAAGGAGAGGCACCCCTCCGACTCCGTGTCCTCGTCCGCCTCGCCGAGCGGGGTCGGCGTGACGAACAGCTCAGGGTTGATCGCGACGCCGCGGCGGGGGGTGCCGTCGTCGTCGGCGTAGTCGTAGACGAACAGGCGCAGCGGGACGCCGACCTGCGGGCCGGCGAGGCCGACTCCGGGGGCGGTGTCCATCGTCTCGAACATGTCGGCGACGAGGGTGCGCAGCGCATCGTCGAACTCGGTGACGGGGGCGGCGGGGGAGTGCAGGACGGGGTCGCCGGCGATGCGGATGGGGAGGACGGCCATGGTGGACAGGGTACCGCGGGGCCGCCGACCGGGTCCGCGAGGATCATCCGCTGGGCTCAGCCCCTCACCCGTGCGTCGGAGGACTCCCGGAGGCGTTCTGGGTAGGGTCGACCCATGCCCGCCGATCTCGCCGAACTCCTCAACGACCCGGCGAAGTTCATCGGCATCCCGATCGCTCTCGTGGGCGCGGTGTTCCTCTCCCTCGGCGCGCAGTTCCAGCACCGGGGAGTGGCGAAGGTGGAGCGGTTCTCGAAGCGCTCCGGCTCCTCCGGGCTCAGCGGCGGACAGCTGGTCGCGCTGCTCTCGCGCCCCTCGTGGGTGATCGGCACCCTGCTCCTGGGTCTCGCGATCGTCTTCCAGCTGACGAGCCTCGGCTTCTCCCCGCTCATCGTGGTGCAGCCGCTCGGAGCGGTGGCGCTCGTGATCACCGCGGTCGTCAACGCGCGGGTCAGCCGGGTGCGCCTGAACGCGGCGTCGATCCGGGCGATCGTGCTCTGCGTCGGAGGCGTCGGCACGTTCGTCCTCGTAGCGGCGTTCAACGCGGTCGACAAGTCCATCCAGACGCCCGAGCTCATCACGATCCTCGTGATCCTCGCCGTGGTGCTCACGGTCTTCGTCGTCGCCTTCCGCGTCTTCCGCCGCGGAGCGAAGGCGATCTTCTACATCGTGGGCGCCGGAGTGGTCTACGGCTTCGTCGCGACTCTCGCGAAGGTCGTGCTCAACCGCATCAAGTACGGCGAGTTCGACCCGCTGACGGTGGTCTGCATCGTGGCGCTCCTGGCCGCGACCGCGCTCGGCGGGTACTTCGTTCAGAACGCCTACTCCTCCGGCCCGCCGGACCTCGTCGTGGCGGGCCTCACCGTCATCGACCCGCTGGTCGCCGTCGCGATCGGCATCGTCGTGCTCGGAGAGGCGCAGTACGCGGCCCCGTGGGCGATCCCGCTCTTCATCGCGGCCGGTGCCGTCGCCATCTACGGCGTCTTCCTCCTCGCCAAGCACCACCCGCAGGCGCGCTGACGGCGCGGGATCCCGAGTGGTGAGGACTCCTCTGCCTACAATGGGTCCGCGCCGAGAGCCACGAAACCGACCGACCTCCGCCGATCGCTCCCTTCTCTCCCCGAGCGGCACGACACCGATAGGACCTCCCGTGTCAGATCCCCGCGACGCGTCCCGACCGGGATCGCCCGACTCCCGACCGCTGACGGTCGTGATCGGCTGCGACACCTTCGCTCCCGACGTGAACGGAGCCGCGAAGTTCGCCGAGCGCCTCGCCGCCGGTCTCGCGCAGCGCGGCCACGAGGTCCACGTCGTCGCCCCCTCGGCCGACGGCTGGAGCGGCACCCGGGTCGAGACGCACGAGGGCCAGCGGATCATCGTGCACCGGCTCTACAGCTGGCGCTGGTACCCGCACGACTGGCTGCGCTTCGCGATGCCGTGGCGCATCCGGCAGAACAGCGCGCGCATCCTCGACGAGGTGAAGCCCGACGTCGTGCACTTCCAGTCGCACATCATCGTCGGCCGCGGCCTCGGGATCGAGGCGGCCAAGCGCGGCATCCGCATCGTCGGCACGAACCACTTCATGCCCGAGAACATGCTCGAGTTCACCCTCCTGCCGAAGGCCGTGCAGGCCAAGGCCGTGGCAATGGCGTGGCGGGCCGCGCGCCGCACCTTCGGCCGGGCGGAGGCGGTCACCACGCCGACCCGCAAGGCCGCGCAGTTCCTCGAGAAGTACACGGGCCTCCGGGGCGTCCACGCCATCTCCTGCGGCATCGACGCCGACAACTACACGCCCGACTTCTCGGCCCGCGCCGGCGACTCGATCCTCTTCGTCGGCCGCGTGACCGGCGAGAAGCACATCGACGTCCTGCTCCGCGCCGTCGCCCTGCTCGATCCGGCGCTCGACGCGAAGCTCGAGATCGTCGGCGGCGGCGACCAGATGCGCAACCTCCAGCAGCTCGCCGCGACCCTCGGCATCGCCGACCGCGTGCGCTTCACCGGCTACGTCTCGGACGCCGAGCTCAAGGAGGCGTACACGCGCGCCACCGTGTTCGCCATGCCGTCCATCGCCGAGCTGCAGAGCATCGCGACGATGGAGGCGATGGCCTCGGCCCTCCCCGTCGTCGCCGCCGACGCGATGGCCCTCCCGCACCTCGTCCACGACGGCGAGAACGGCTACCTCTTCGCGCCGGGCAGCGCCGAGGCCCTCGCCGACCGCCTCACCGCCGTGCTCACGGCCGACCAGGAGGACCTCGAGGCGATGAAGCGCGCCTCCCTCCAAATCGTCGCCGCGCACGACATCAACCGCACGATCAGCACCTTCGAGAGCCTGTATCGTGGGGAGCCGGTGGCCGATCCGGCCTCCGACGCAGCGTCCGCACCCGCCGCCACCTGACGGCCGCTCGGACGGCCGCCGCGGGGCGTTAGCTCAGCCGGTCAGAGCAGCGGACTCATAATCCGTCGGTCACGGGTTCAAGTCCCGTACGCCCTACTCCGCTCCACCCGCGGTGGTTCCTCCTCTCCAGCGCCGGGTCGGGCCTCCACCTGATGTCGTTCTCGTCGGAGCGGACGGTCCGGCCCCGTCAGGCCGACGGGCCGTGCCTCAGGACGGCGCCGACGCGGTCCTCGCCGGCACGCCGACCGCGGACGAGTCGGATGCGACGTCGCGGACAACGACGGCGCCGGCTCCGACCCGCACACGGTCGCCGACGGTCACGTCCCCGACGATCGTCGCGCGGGCGCCGATGTAGACGTCGTCGCCGATGACGGGCGTCCGACCCTTCGACTCGCCTATGGTGACGCCGTGGTAGATGAACGCGTTCCTCCCGATGACCGTGCGCGGGTGCAGGATCACGCCGCGGCCCCAGTGGGGGAGCCGCAGGCCGGGCCCGACCTGAGCGGCCGGCGGCAGCTCGGCTCCGACGATCATGCGGGTCCAGACGAGATCGACCAGGCGGTAGACGAGGTGGAGGGGGAGCCGGGTCCTCCGAGAGCTCGAGTACTGCCCGAGTCGGAGGACGAGGACGGTGAGCCGGTCGGAGGCGTGGCCCTTGGCGGCCAGGTCCGCGCGGACGACGGCGCGGAGGTCAGCGAGATCCATGCTCCCAGTCTGAGTGGGCGCCTCGCGGGTGGGTCCGGGCCGTCGGAGATCGTCCGGGGCGTGGCGAGCATCCGCGAGCGGACGACACGGTGGCGCGATGCGCTAGCACGTCCCGACGCGCCGCGCCCGTACTGGCCGCTCCCCGCTCGACGTGATTGCCTGATCCTGTGCCTGATCTTCCGATGTTCCCGCTCGGCTCCGTGCTCCTGCCGCACATGCCGCTCCCGCTCCGGCTGTTCGAGCCGCGGTACCTGCGGATGCTCGGCGACGTCCTCGAGGACGAGACCCTCGCGTTCGGCGTCGTGCTCATCGAGCGCGGCCAGGAGGTGGGCGGCGGCGACCAGCGGTTCGCGGTCGGCGCCCGCGCGCGCATCCTGAACATCGACGGGGCGGAGTCGTTCGTCACGCTCGACTCCGTGGGCGAGGAGCGCTTCGAGGTCGTCCGCTGGTACGAGGACGACCCGTACCCGCGCGCCGAGGTCCGCCTGCTGCCCGATCTGGAGTGGGACGAGAAGCACGCCCCCGCGCTGGCTGCGGCGGAGTCGGCGGTCCGCACGGCACTGGCGGTCGCGAGCGAGTTCGTCGAGCAGCGCTACGGCGCGGTCGTCGAGCTCGCCGAGGATCCGGCCGCGCACGCTTGGCAGCTCGCCGGCGTCGCACCGGTCACCGAGCTCGACCGCCTCGCGTTCCTCCGCAGCTCCACCATGGAGGAGCTGCTGGAGTCGGTCCGGGAGCGCTCCGCCGAGGCGACCGAGTCGTTCCGCGCCGGCTGGGCCTGAGCCCCGTCCCGGCGTCCCACGACGAGCCCGTCAGTCCTCGAGGCTGACGCCGCGCTCCTCCGCCAGCTTGACCAGGTCGTCGACGACCACGAGCGCCATCCGCACCGAGCGGTCGCGGCGGTACTCCTCGTCGTCCGGGTCGATCCGCGAGGTGCGGTCGAGGGTCTCCTCGATCGACTGCGCGAGCTCGCGCCACGCGTCCTGGCGGGCGTCGTCGACGAGCGTCGCGAGGTACTCCTCGTCCTGCGCCCGCCTGTGGAGGGAGTCGGCGACCAGGAGCGAGAGCCGCTCGCGGTGGTCGAGGTTGTCGACGTCGGCCGAGCGGTAGTCGTGCACGTGGTCGGAGCGGCCGCCCACCGAGGTCACGTCGGCGGCGATGCCGCGCAGGCGCTCGGCGGCTGCCTCGGACTCGCGCGCCAGCTTCTCGAGCTCCTCCGCGGCGACGACGGAGTAGCGGCCCGAGTCGAAGGGGACGTCAGCACCGAGGCCGTCCATCAGCACACGGTTCTTCACGGCCATCCGGCTCGCGTACTGCGCGAGCATCAGGCCCTCCTCGGCGGCCTCCTCGACGGAGGCGGGCTCGCGCGACGGGTTCTCATCGGGGTCGTACGGCTCCATCTTGAACCTGCGTCGACGCCGGAACCACACGTGCGTCACCTACATCCCGGAGCAGGCGCCCCGCCCGCCGGAGCACCTCTTCGAGAGTACCCGGCGGGCGGGCGCCGTGGTCGGCGGCTCAGGCCTCGCGCCAGTCGTCCTGCCGGAGGTGGGAGCCGGCCTGCGGCCCCATCTGCAGCATCCCGCCGTCCACGACGTACGAGGATCCGGTGATGTAGGAGGCGGCGGGAGAGGCCAGGAAGGCGACCACCGCCGCGATCTCGCGGGCGTCGCCGGGGCGGCCGAGGGGGATGCCGGGGCGGTCGATCGTGACGGGGTCCACATCCTCGGCGTCGTTCATCGGCGTCGCGATCTCCCCGGGGGCGACGGCGTTGACGGTGATGCCGAGGGAGCCGAGCTCGAGTGCGGCCACCTTCAGCAGGCCGCCCAGCCCGTGCTTGGCAGCGGTGTAGGCGACGGAGCCGACCCGCGGCTGGTGCTCGTGGACACTGGTGACCGCGATGATCCTGCCGCCCGTGCCCTGGGCCGCCATGCGCCGCGCGGCGCGCTGGAGGCAGACGAACGCTCCGTCGAGGTTCAGGGCGACGGTCGAGCGCCAGCTGTCGAGGCTCTGCTCGAGGAAGGGCTCGCCTCCGCCTCCGCCCGCATTGCTGACGGCGACGTCGAGCCCGCCCAGTCGATCCGCGAGGTCGTCGATCACGTCGCCCGCGCCCTCCAGATCCGTCGTGTCGAGGCGCGCGATCTCGGCGCGCCGGCCGAGGGAGCGCACCTCCTCCGCCGTGCCCTGCGCGCCCTCCTCGTCGCTGTGCCAGGTGATGCCGACGTCCATGCCCGCCTCGGCCAGTGCCACCGCGGTCGCCCGGCCGATGCCGGAGTCAGAAGCGGTCACCAGTGCACGGGTGGGCCGGAAGTCTCGAGGTCCCTGGGTCATGTCGTCTCCTGTCTCGATCGGGCCGCCGATCCGGCGGACACGGGTCGATCCCATCAGGGGATCCGACGCGCTCGGGAGCCGGTTGACAGGTCCGGGCTCGCGCGAGACGCGTGGCGGTGTCCCCGCTGAGCGCCCCGATCGCGTTGACTGGGCGGATGGATCACCGGCGCATCTCGGTCGTCGTCCCCGTGAAGGACGACGCCCGCCACCTCGAGCAGCTGCTCGAGCTCCTCCGCGAGCAGACGCTCGCTCCGTTCGAGATCGTCGTCGTCGACGACGGGAGCACCGACGACAGCGCCGCCGTCGCGCGAGCGGCGGGCGCGCGGGTGGTGCGGCACGACGGAGCCGGGATCCCGGCGAGCACGGCGCACGGCTTCGACGAGGCGCACGGCGACGTCCTCGCACGGCTCGACGCCGACTCCCGCCCGGGACCCGACTGGCTGGCGCGCCTGGCCGGCCACTTCGCCGATCCCGAGGTCGGAGCGGTGACCGGTCCCGGACGCTTCGACGAGCTCGGCCCGATCGCCCGGGTGATCGCGCGGGTCGCCTACATGGACGCCTACTTCGTGCTGATGGGGTCGGCGCTGGCCAACTGGCCGCTCTTCGGCTCCAACTGCGCCGTCCGCCGGTCGGCGTGGGAGGAGATCGCGGAGGAGATGCACCGGCACGACGCCTACGTGCACGACGACGTCGAGATCAGCGTGCACCTGGGACTCCGACACCGGATCGTGCTCGACCGCCACCTCGAGGTCGGCATCTCGGCCCGCCCCTTCGGCGCCTTCGCGGACATGCTCCGCCGGTTCGACCGCGCTCTCCACACGCTGGCGCGGCACCCCGGGATGGGGTCGTCCCTGCAGCGCTGGACGCACCGGGTGCGCCGCACCCACCGCGACCGACTGCGAGCGACGGCCGCGGCGCGCCGCTCCGGCTGACGACGAGAACCGACGGCGCCGCCTGAAGGCTAGGGCTGGGCCGCGTCCGGCCGGGCCGCGTCGGGCTCGGCCTCCGCCGCCCGATCCTCTCCGGGCGCGGTGCGCCCCTCCTTCGGCATCGCCCAGACCGCGGCGAGCATGCCCACGGCGAGGACCGTGAGCGCGATGCAGACGAAGCGGGTGCCCTCGGCGAGGTCCGCCGGTGCGGGGACGCCGCCGCCCGCCTTCGCGTTCACGATCGCGCCGAACACGGCCACGGCGACGGCGCTGCCGATGTTGCGGGCGAAGAAGTTGGTCGAGGAGACCACTCCGCGCTCGTTCCAGTCGACGCTCGACTGCGCCCGGATCAGCGTCGGAGTCGCCACGAGCCCCATGCCGGCGCCGATCAGCACGCAGAAGCCGGCGATCTCCCACAGCGTCGAGGAGGCGCCGAGCAGGATGGTCAGCGCCGTGCCGATCACGACGAGCCCCGCTCCGAGGAAGCCCGTGTTGCGGAAGCCGATGCGCAGGTAGAGCCGGCCCGACAGGCTCGCCGCGACCGGCCAGCCGAGCGTCATCGCCGCGACGGCGAAGCCCGCGCCGAGGGCGGAGCTGCCGAGCACGCCCTGCGCGAAGGTCGGGAAGTACGAGGTGACGCCGAGCGTGATCGCGCCGACGGTCACCGAGACCAGGCTGGTCGAGATCAGCACGCGCCGCGTGAGGACCCAGAGGGGGAGCACCGGGGCGGCAGCTCGCCGCTCGATCGCGACGAAGCCGGCGAACGCGAGGGCCGAGACGACGAACACGCCGACTCCGGCGGGGGAGAGCCACGGCCAGGCGCTGCCGCCCTCGAGCAGCCCGAGGATGAGCAGCGCGGTGCCCACGGCGAGCACGGAGGCGCCCGCCACGTCGATCCGCTGCTTCTCGCCCCGCGTGGTCTCGCGGAAGCTGCGGATCAGGAGGAACGCCGCCAGGAGGCACAGGGGGATGTTGACGAGGAAGATGCCGCGCCAGGCGCCCAGGTCCGAGAGCACGCCGCCGAGGGTCGGCCCGACGACAGAGGAGATGCCCCAGACGCTCGCGAGGTAGCCCTGGGTCTTCGCACGCTCGGCGACCGTGTAGATGTCGCCGGCGATGGTGATGCCCATCGGCTGGATCGCTCCGGCCCCCAGGCCCTGCAGGGCTCGGAACGCGATCAGCGCGGGCATGCTCCAGGCGAGGCCGCACAGGAGCGAGCCGACCAGGAACAGGGCGATGCCGATCAGCATGATGGGCTTGCGCCCGATCACGTCGGCGAGCTTGCCGTAGAGGGGGACCGAGACCGCCTGGGCCAGCAGGTAGATCGAGAACAGCCAGGGGAACTGCTCGAAGCCCCCCAGGTCGGCGACGATGGACGGCACGGCCGTCGAGAGGATCGTGGCGTCGAGGGCGACCAGAGCGGTCGAGATCATCAGGGACAGCAGGATCGGGCCGCGCTCCGAGCGCAGTCCGACACTCGCGCGGGTGGGGGCGTCGGTCACTCTGCCCAGGCTATTCCATAGCCGGGGGATGGAAGCGGGGCGGAGAGGATCCGCTCCGGGGCTCGGTAGACTGGCGGCATGGAACTCGTTCTCTGGCTCGTCGTGTCCGCCATCGCCGGTGTCGGCCTCGTCTCCGGAATCGCGGCTCTCATCGCCATGACGCGGGCGCCCTGGTCGGCCGACAAGTAGCCGCCCGGCCGGCCTCGCGCCGGCACTACTCGTAGATCCGCACCACGCTCCACTGCGGCTCCGTCGACGCGACCACGTCGAGCACGAACGCTCCGCCGGTCGCGAGGTCCGTCGCCTGGAAGCGCCAGCCGCCGATGCTCACCGGTGTGCGCCCGAACGTCGGCGGGAACCCCTCGAGGGGCGCCCACCACTCGCTCGTGCAGGTCCACACCGTCGGCCGGTCGGTCACCCGGTAGCTCCCGCCCCGCCACTCGAGCGCGATCGGCACTCCCTCGCCGTCGGTCGAGACCAGCGCCGTCTCGTCGGTCACCGCCATCGTCGTGCTCCCGTTCACTCGCCGGACCCGGTTGGCCGTTCGAACATGTGTTCGATAGTCTGCGAGTGTACGCCGCGGCGCTCGTGCTCGCCACGGCCGCGGATCGACCGGTGGGAGGCGCGATGATCGAGTGGAGTCCGCTCCAGATGCTGCGCAGCAGCGGGCAGGACGAGTGGGTGATGGTCGACGCCCTGCGCACCGGCCGGATCGGCCTGGTGCGCCGCATCGAGACCGGCCCGTACCGCGAGACCTGGTTCCGCGCGGTGACCTGGGCGGCCGAGCCGGAGAGGCGGACGCTCGTGGGCTACTCCCGCTCGATGGACACCATCGCGGCCGCCCTGTGGGCCCATCAGCCGCCGACGGCGCAGGAGAAGCCCTTCCCCGGCTACCCGCCCTCGCGGCCGTCGGCGTGACTCCTTCAGCGAGAGGGGGCCCTGCCGTCCCCACGACGGCGGCCTCCGTGTCCGCCACGGGGGAGAATGGCCCGATGCTCCTCGCACTCGTCGGCGGCCCCACGGGGGCGTGGCGGGCGGTCGACCCCGTCGGCGGCGCCGAGGCCGGGAGCGGCAGGGGGCCGGCCGAGCTGGCGGCGTTCGTCCGGGAGCGGGAGCCGGAGCGCCCGCGCTGGGTCTGGGACGACACCGCGCGCTGGTACCCCGCACTGCTGTCGGCCGGGGTGGTCGTCGCCCGGTGCCACGACCTCCGGCTGGCCCGCGCGATCCTCCGCCGCTCGGTCTCCGCCGCCTCATCGGCTCTCGCGCGCTCGCCCCTCGACCCGTGGGACGCGGGAGCCGCGGCCCCCGCCGCGCAGGACACGCTGATCGGGTTCGAGGAGGCGGCGGGCGGCTCCGACGAGCTCGACCCCGTCCTCGAGCTGGCCCTGCAGGAGGAGGCGCTCTCCGGCGCCGCCGAGGCCGGCCGGCTCCGCCTGCTGCTCGCCGCCGAATCCGTCGGCGCCCTGATCGCTCGCGAGATCGCCCACGCGGGGCTGCCGTGGCGCGCCGATGTGCACGACCGGGTGCTCACCGGGATGCTCGGCCCCCGCCCGCTCTTCGGCGGCCGCCCGGCCCTGCTGGAGGCGCTGGCCGTCCGTCTGCGCGACGAGCTCGGCGCGCCCGAGCTCAATCCCGACTCGCCGGCCGAGCTCCTCAAGGCGCTGCGGCGCGCGGGGCTGCCGGTCGAGTCGACGCGCTCCTGGGAGCTGCAGTCCCTCGAGCATCCCGCGGTGCCGCCCCTCCTGGAGTACAAGAAGCTCTCCCGGCTGCTCACCGCCAACGGCTGGGCATGGCTCGACGCGTGGGTGCGCGACGGACGGTTCCGGCCGGAGTACGTGGTGGGCGGCGTCGTCACCGGCCGCTGGGCGACCTCGGGCGGAGGGGCGCTGCAGCTGCCGCGGCAGATCCGCGCCGCGGTCACCGCGGATCCGGGCTGGAGCCTCGTGGTCGCGGATGCCGCGCAGCTCGAGCCGCGCATCCTCGCCGCGCTCTCGGGCGACTCGGCCATGGCCGCCGCCGGGCGGGGCCGCGACCTCTACCAGGGCATCGTCGACGCCGGCGTGGTCCCCGACCGGCCGAGGGCGAAGGTCGCGATGCTGGGGGCGATGTACGGGGCGACGAGCGGCGAGGCCGGGCGGCTGCTCCCGAGGCTCGCCCGTGCCTACCCGCGCTCGGTCGCGCACGTCGAGGCGGCGGCTCGGGCGGGCGAGCGCGGCGTGAGCGTCTCGACGTGGCTCGGGCGCAGCTCGCCTCCCGGACCCGAGGGGCTCTCGGCGGATGCGGCGCGAGCGCGCGAATGGGGACGCTTCACCCGCAACTTCGTGGTGCAGGGGACCGCGGCCGAGTGGGCGCTCTGCTGGATGGGCGAGCTGCGGGCGCGACTGCGCGCCGAGGGCGGCGCGGTCGGCCGGGCGCACCTCGTCTACTTCCTGCACGACGAGGTGATCGTGCACGCTCCCGCCGACGTCGGCGAGCGGGTCGCCGCGATCGTCCGCGAGGCGGCGGTGCGCGCCGGACGCTCGCTCTTCGGAGAGGGCGAGGTCGACTTCCCGGTCACCGTCGCCGTCGTCGACTCCTACGACCAGGCGAAGTGAGACGCGGGATCAGTACCAGTGCGGCGAGCGGTTGTTCCAGCTCGACCACGCGTTGCAGGGCGAGCCGTAGGCGCTCTTGATGTACGAGAGACCCCAGTCGACCTGCGTCGCCGCGTTCGTCTGGTAGTCGGCTCCCGAGTTGGCCATCTTGCTCGCCGGGAGGGCCTGCGGGATGCCGTAGGCGCCGGAGGAGCGGTTCAGCGCGTTCCAGCGCCACCCCGACTCGCCGTTCCACAGCGGGATGAGGCACCGGTCGACCTGGTCGGCGCCCCAGCCGAAGCGGCCGACAGCGGTGCGGGCGTAGGCCTGGGCCTGCGCGGGGGAGAGGCCGTCCGTGCGTCCGGCGTAGGTGCCGAGGGCGGCGATGGTCTTGGCGGAGCTGTTGCGCGCGCCGGTCGGGTCGTCGTCGCCGAGCTCGACCGGGCCGCCTCCTCCGCCGCCTCCGCCTCCGCTGTTGGAGGGCGCTGCCGGAGCAGCGGCCGCGGCGGGAGCCGACGCGGCGCGCTGGCGGGCGGCCTCGGCCTCGGCGGCGAGGCGGGAGAGGCGCTGCTGCTCCTCGAACGCCGACTTCGCGTCCTGGCCGTCGGCGTACTCCCGCTCGATCTCGGCGGTGGTGTTCTTGAGCGAGGCGAGCTGGGTGTAGAGCTCCTGGCTGTACTTCTCCTGGTCGGCGACCTTGGCGTCGGCCTCGGCCTGAGCGGAGCGGGCGACCGAGAGCGCGTCGGCCGCGGCGGTGGCGAGGGAGACGCGCTCGCCCCGGGCCTGCTCGGCCTGAGCGGCGAGGGAGACGGCCTGGTTCTCGGTCGACTGCGCCGCGGTCTGGAGCCGGCTGGTCTGCTGGGTGAGCTGCGTCATGGTGCCGAGGCGGTAGAGCAGCTCGCTCGACTCGTCGCCGCCGATGAGGAGGTTGAGCGTCGCATCGGTCCCGCCGTTGCGGTAGAGCTGCGCGGCGAGACGGCCGGCCTGCTCCTTCGCGGCGTCGGCGTCCGAGCGGGCGGCGGAGGCGCGCTCCTCCAGGGCGCTCACGCGCTGGGTCGCCTCGTCGAGAGCGCTCTGCGCGGCGTCCGCCTCGGCGGCCCGGCTGATGGCGGCGTCGGTGAGGGCGGCGGCCTGGTCGCGCAGGTCGGCGAGGAAGGCGGTGATGCGGTCGACCTCGGCGGCGGTGGCGCTCTCGCTCGACTTCGCGGCCTCGACATCGGACCACGAGGGGTAGTCGGACGGGTCGTAGGCGGCGGACGCGGAGAGCGGGGCGGCGAGGGCGGCGCACAGGACGAGGACCGTGCCCGCTCCGGCGGCGACGAGGCGCCGGCGCGCCCGGGAGGGGACGCGGAGACCGAGGGGGGTGCGGGACATGCGAACCACCCTAGGCGACGGCACCCGCGCCTGTCTCGTCCTAGCTCGAGGCTCGACGGCCCCGGCGGGGACGCTCGAGAGCGTATCCGCGGACGCCCCGTCCCGGTCCGTCGCCCGTGAGCTCGTCGCGGGCCGCCTCGAGGAGGCGCCGCAGGGCCTCCTCCCGCACGCCGGCGGCGATCGCGGCGAGGCGGCGCTGCGGGTGCGCGTCCTCCTCCTCCGCCTGCTCGTCGGCGGTGGCGGGCAGCGAGCTCTCGTACGCGTCGAGGACGGCGGCGAGGTCGGCGCCGGACAGGCTCGAGGCCAGCAGCACCCGGTCGAGGACGTCGTCCCAGTCCTCCTCCGGGGACGCTCCGTCACCCGTCAGCCAGGCGGCCGCCTCCGCGCGGCCCTCGTCGGTGAGCGCGTGCAGGGGGAGGCCGTCGTCGGTGGACCCGGCCGAGACGACGAGGCCCCGCTCGCGCAGGCGCTCGAGCGTCGAGTAGATCTGGCCGACGTTGACCCGGGGCCGGTGCGCGGCACGGTCGAGGAGCTCGGCGTGCAGCTGGAGGCCGTAGGCGGGGCCGAGCGTGAGCAGGGCGAGCAGGCCGTCGCGGACGGACACGGTGCTCCTCCCGGCGGGCGTCTGGCGGTGTGCGGCGTCCGGCGGCGCGGACGACCCGAGTATAGGCAGGAGCCGCCCACGGCCGGTCGAGCAGGCGCGGCGAGCCGCCTTGACGGAGGTCCGCCGCTCCTGCATGATCGGGCATGGTGGCATGTCCACCGTCATAATCGAAGAAGGCGCACCGCAGAGTGTTCCGTGGTCCGGGTCGTTGGGGAAGACGCACCGGGACGAACGGAGGACACCATGGTGGCGCAGCAGACTCGGGGTGTGCTCTTCGTGCACTCCGCCCCCCGCGCGCTCTGCCCCCACCTCGAGTGGGGGACAGGTCGCGCCCTTGGTCGTGCCGTGAACTTCGCCTGGATCGAGCAGCCCGTGCTCCGCAGCACACTGCGCGCCGAGTTCGCCTGGGAGGGCCCGGTCGGAACCGGTGCCGTCATCGCGTCCGCTCTCCGCGGCTGGGCCGACGTCCGTTACGAGGTCACCGAGGAGCCCTCGCCCGGCGTCGACGGAGGCCGCTGGATGCACACGCCCGAGCTCGGCATCTTCTACGCCCAGACCGACAGCGCGGGCAACACCGTCGTGCCCGAGGACCGCATCCGCTCCGCCATGGAGCTCGCCGGCGCCGACCCCATCGAGCTGCACCGCGAGCTGCGCCTCGCCCTCGGCCAGGCCTGGGAGGACGAGCTCGAGCCCTTCCGCTACGGCGGCGACTTCGCCCCCGTCGTCTGGATGCACGGGGTCGGCTGAGTTCGTTCGACGCCGCTCCTCGCGCGGCGTCGCGCAGTCGGCTCGGGGAGGTGGTCGGGTTCCTTGGAGCGGCTTGCGTCCGGCGACGCCGATCCGCTGGCACGCGGATCGGCGGATACGCCTCGCGGGCACCGCTCGCTCCCGCACCCCTGAACCAGGCGGCCAGCGGACCCCCCCCGTTCCGGCAGAGGTCCGCCTCGAAGTCGCGCCGTCGCCTCGCGGTTGCCGCTCGCTGCGCACGTCGACCAGACGGTCGGCGGAGCACCGCGTTCCGGCGGAGGGCGTCGGAAAGCTCGTGGAGCCGCCCGCACCTCTGTTGCGCACGACACCGACGGCTCGAGTAATGGCGAGTCGCACGCTCCCCACGAGCGCAGCCGCCCTGATCCGAGCATCCGACCCGAGTCGCGGCGAAGCCCGCGCTCCCTTCGAGCACAGCTGCTTGAACCGAAGCTTTCTACCCGAGCCGCGGCGAAGCCCGCGCTCCCACCCGGACAGCTTCGTTGATCCGAGCATCCGACCCGAGCCGCGGCGAAGCCCGCGCTCCCCACCAGCACGGCGTGCTCACCAGCCCGCACCAGACGGCGGCGCAGATCTCTCGCGGCACGAGGCGTATCCGGGGATCCGCGTTCCAGCGGATCACCGTCGCCGCACCGCACCGGCCCTCGGGAACCCCGCCCCCCACCCCAGCGGACGCGCCTGCGCCGCGCAAGGAGCGGCGCAGCCCGCTTTCCGCACGGTGGAGCGGGGCTACGCCCCGCTACACCGTCCGGAAAGCGGCAACAGCATTGTGCCCCCCGAACCCGAACGAGTTCGAGATGGCGACCAGCGGTCCGTCGCCGAGGGCCCGGGGGCTGGTGACGACGTCGAGGGGGATCTGGGGGTCCTGCTCGAAGAGGTTGATGGTGGGGGGTGCGGTGCGCTCGTGGAGGGCGAGCACGGTGAAGATGGCCTCGAGCGCGCCGGTGCCGCCGAGGAGGTGGCCGGTGGACGCCTTGGTCGCGGAGACGGCGATGTTCGGGAGGTGGTCGCCGAAGACGCGCAGCAGGGCGCGGTACTCGGCGATGTCGCCGACCGGGGTGCTCGTCGCGTGGGCGTTGACGTGGGTGACGTCGGTGAGCGCGGCTCCGGCCTGCTCGAGGGCGCCGATCATGGCGCGGGCGGCGGCGGAGCCCTCGGGGTCCGGCGCCGTGATGTGGTACGAGTCGCTGGTGACGGCGCCGCCGGCGAGCTCCGCGTAGATGCGGGCTCCGCGGGCGAGGGCGTGCTCCTCGGTCTCGAGGATGAGTGTCGCGGCGCCTTCTCCGAGGACGAAGCCGTCGCGGGAGACGTCGTAGGGGCGCGAGGCGGTCGCCGGGTCGTCGTTGCGGCGCGAGAGGGCCTGCATCGACGCGAAGGCGGCGATCGGGAGCGGGTGGACGACCGACTCCGTGCCGCCGGCGACGACCACGTCGGCGAGGCCGAGCTGCATGTGCTCGTAGGCGTTCGCGAGGGCCTCGGTGCTGGAGGCGCAGGCCGACACGTCGGTGCGGGCGTAGGCGCGGGAGGGGATGGCCATGCTGATGGCGGCGGCGGCCGCGTTGGGCATGAGCATCGGGATGGTCATCGGGAGGACCCGGCGGGGTCCGCGCTCGCGGAGGGTGTCCCACGCGTCGACGAGGGTCCAGAGGCCGCCGATGCCGGTCGAGTAGTCGACGCCCACGCGGAGCGGGTCGACGTCGGTGATGCCGGAGTCGGCCCAGGCCTCGCGGGCCGAGATGAGCGCGAACTGGCTGGAGGGGTCGAGGCGCTTCGCCTCGGGGCGGGAGAGCACCTCCTCCGGGCGGACCTTGGCCTGGGCGGCGAAGGTGACCGGGATGTCGTACTGGGCGACCCAGTCCTGCTCGAGGGAGCGGACGCCTGATTCGCCGGCGAGGAGTGCGTTCCAGGACTCCCGGGCGGTCCCGCCGAGGGGAGTGCTGGCACCGATTCCGGTGACGACGATCTTCTTGGTCATGACGAGCTTCTCTGTTCCGTGTGGGTGGGTGCCGGGCTCACCCCGGCCGACGATCGCCGGCCGGGGTGTCCGCCACGAGGACGGGGTGCGCGGGCGACGACTACTCGGACGCCTTGACGATGAAGCGGACCGCGTCGCCGACCGTCTTGAGGTTCTTGACCTCGTCGTCGGGGATCTTCACGTCGAACTTCTCCTCGGCGTTGACGACGATGGTCATCATCGAGATGGAGTCGATGTCGAGGTCGTCGGTGAACGACTTGTCCATCTCGACGGAGTCGGTGGCGATGCCCGTCTCGTCGTTGACAAGCTCGGCCAGGCCGGCGAGGACTTCTTCGTTGGACAGTGCCATGGTTCTCTCCTTGGGGGTTTTTCGGGTGTTCGTCAGTGACCGTAGGTCAGTTTAGGGGTGGGGTCGCGCCGGTCACGGGAGCACCACGACCTGCGCGCCGAACACCAGTCCGGCGCCGAAGCCGATCTGCAGCGCGAGTCCGCCGTGCAGCTCCGGGTGCTCCTCGAGCAGGCGGTGGGTGGCGAGCGGGATCGACGCGGCGGAGGTGTTGCCGGTGGTCTCGATGTCGCGGCCGATAGCGACGGTCTCGGGGAGCTTCAGCTGCTTCGCGAGCTCGTCGATGATGCGCATGTTCGCCTGGTGGGGGATGAACGCGGCGAGGTCCTCGGGCTGGACGCCCGCCTCCGCGAGCGCCTGCTTGGCGACCTTGGCCATCTCCCAGACCGCCCAGCGGAAGACCGACGGGCCGTCCTGGCGGAGGGTGGGCCATTCGGCGGTGCCGTCGCGGTAGGCCGCGAGCGGGTTGTCCATGCCGACGGTGTCCCACTTGGAGCCGTCGGAACCCCACACGGTCTTCGAGATGCCGGCGGTGTCGCTGGGGCCGACGACCGCGGCGCCCGCGCCGTCGCCCAGGAGGAAGGAGATGCTGCGGTCGGTCGACTTGACCAGCTCGGACAGCTTCTCGGCTCCGACGACGAGCACGTACTCGGCCAGGCCGGAGCGGATGAAGGAGTCGGCCTGGGCGATGCCGTAGGTGTAGCCGGCGCAGGCGGCCGAGATGTCGTACGCCGGGGCGGGGTTCGCGCCGATGCGGTCCGCGAGGAGCGCGGCCAGCGACGGGGTCTGCACAGTGTTGCTGATCGTGGAGACGAGCACGACGCCGATCTGGTCCGGGCGGATGCCCGCCTTCTCGATCGCCTCGAGGGAGGCGGTGGTCGCGAGGTCGACCGCGTGGATGTCGGCGGAGGCGCGGCGGCGCTCGATGATGCCGGTGCGCTGGCGGATCCACTCGTCGGAGGAGTTGATCGGCTCGATCAGGTCGTCGTTCGGGACGACGAGGTCGCCGCGTGCCGCGCCGATGCCGAGGATCCGGGTGTACGCGCTGCCGCTGGACTGGGTGAGGGAAGGGGTCGTCATGGGGTCTCTCCTGCTAGGCGGCGTGCTCGTCGAGGAAGGCGCGGGCGGCGTCCACGTCGTCGGGGGTCGTGATGGCGATGCTCGGCACGCCCTTGAGGCCGCGCTTGGCGAGGCCGACCAGCGCGCCGGCGGGTGCCAGCTCGATGATCCCGGTGACGCCCGCGTCGGCGAAGGCCGCCATGCAGAGGTCCCAGCGGACGGGGGAGGCGACCTGGCCGACGAGCAGCTCGAGGAACGCGGCGCCGGAGTCGACGACCGACCCGTCGCGGTTCGTCCAGAGCCGGAGCGTCGGGTCGGAGGGGGTCAGCCCGGCTGCGACGCCGGCGAGGGAGTCGCGGGCGGGCGCCATGTAGCGGGTGTGGAAGGCGCCGGCCACCTGCAGGGGGATCACGCGGGTCCCGCGGAGCGGCTCCGCCTTGAGCGCCTCGAGCGCGTCGACCGCGCCGGCGACGACGATCTGCCCGCCGCCGTTGTAGTTGGCCGGCTCGAGGCCGAGCTCGTCGAGACGGGCGATCAGGGCCTGCTCGTCGCCGCCGAGGACCGCGCTCATCGCGGTCGGCTCGGCGGCGGCCGCAGCGGCCATGGCACGGGCGCGCTCGCGGACGAACACCAGCGCGTCGGCCTCGGTGAGGACTCCGGCTCCGGCGGCCGCGGTGATCTCGCCGACGGAGTGGCCGGCGATGCCCGCGATGCGATCGCGCCGTCCACCCTCGAGGAGGGCGGCGAGGCTCACGAGTCCCGCGGAGACGATCAGGGGCTGAGCGACCGCGGTGTCGCGGATGGTGTCCGCGTCCGAGACGGTGCCGTGCGCGGCGAGGTCGATGCCGACCGCCTCCGAGTGCGCGGCGACCTGCTCGGCCACGGAGGGGATCTCGAGCCAGGGGGCGAGGAATCCGGGGGTCTGGGAGCCCTGACCCGGGGCGACGACGACGATCACGGTATCCAGTCTTCCGATCTGCGCTCGCACGTGCGGCGCGTGGAGCCACTGACAAAGCACAAAGAGCTTGTCGCGGGTCTACAAGTGTTCAGGGGCGGGAGGGGTTCGGCGAGCGGAGGGCCTCAGCGTCGGGACGGCTTCCGGCGGACGGCGCCGTCCGGGTCGCTCATGGAGCCGAGGATGAGGGCGGACTGGAGGATGAGCGCCTCGCGGGCGCCCGTCGCGTCCCAGCCGATCACCTCGGCGACCCGCTTGAGGCGGTAGCGCACCGTGTTCGGGTGCACGAACAGCTCGCGGGCGGTCGCCTCGAGCGAGCGGCCGTTGTCGAGGTAGGCCCACAGCGTGGTCAGCAGCTCGGTCGAGTGCTTCTGCAGGGGCCGGTAGATCTGCGTGATGAGGCTCTGGCGGGCGAGCGGGTCGCCGGCGAGGGCGCGCTCGGGAAGGAGGTCGTCGGCGTTGACCGGTCGCGGCGCGTTCCGCCAGGAGCGGGCGACCGCGAACCCGGCGAGGGCCGCGCGGGCGCTGCGGGACGCCTCGACCAGGGTCGGCACCTCGTGGCCGAGGACGAGGTGGCCCGTCCCGAAGCCGGGCTCGAGCGCCTCCGCGATCTCGAGGAACGCGACCGGCGGACCGGTCTCCTCCGTGGCGTTCTCGCTCGGCTCGGCGCGGCCGATGACCAGGACGAGCCGGCTGCCCTGCACGCCGATCAGCACGTCGGCGTCCATGTGCCGGGCCGTGCGGCGCAGCTGGTCGACGTCGAGCATCTTGGGGGCGGTGCCCACCAGGACGGCGACCTCGCCGTGGCCGTGCCAGCCGAGGGCGGCGATCCGGCTGGGCAGCTCGTCGTCGGCCTCGCCCGTGAGGATCGAGTCGACGACCAGCGCCTCCAGGCGCGCGTCCCAGAGTCCTCGGGCCTCGGCGGCGCGCGCGTAGACGTCGGCCGCGGCGAAGGCGATCTCGCGCGAGTAGAGGAGGATCGCCTCGCGGAGGTCCTCCCCGCCGTTCTTGATCCGGTCCTCGACGACCTCGACCGTCACCTTGATCAGCTGCAGCGTCTGCGTCAGCGAGACGGAGCGCAGCAGCTCGCGGGGAGCGGCTCCGAACACGTCCGCCGCGATCCACGGCGTGGCCGACGGGTCGTCGAACCACGAGATGAACGAGGTGATGCCGGCCTGGGCGACGAGGCCGACCGCCGAGCGCCGACCGGGGGGCATGCTGCCGTACCAGGGCAGCGTGTCCTCGAGTCGCTTGATCGTCTGCGTCGAGAGCTCACCGGCGAGGGTGCGCAGCCAGGCGAGGGTCTGCTCCTTCGTGCGGGGAGCGCCCGGCCGGGTGGCCGGACGCTCCGCCGCAGGAGCAGGACCCCGCGCACTCGACGGTGCGGGTTCCTGCGAGAGCACGGACTCGTCCGTCAGCTCTCGCCGCCCGCGTTGCCGGTGGTGCCGGCGTTGACGTCGAGGAGGCGGTACTTCTCGATCGCCTGGACGGCGAGCGAGGGGTCGACCTCGCCGCGCTTGGCGAGCAGCTGCAGCGTCCGCACGACGACCGAGGGGCCGTCGATCTGGAAGTAGCGCCGCGCCGCCGCACGGGTGTCCGAGAAGCCGAAGTCGTCCGCGCCGAGCGTCGCGAAGTCGCCCGGGATGAACTGGCGCAGCTGGTCGGGGACCTGGTGCGAGAAGTCCGAGACGGCGACGAAGGGGCCCTTCGCGTCGGCCAGCTTCTGCGTCACGTACGGCACCTGCTCGGCGTCCTCGGGGTGGAGGAAGTTGTGCTGCTCGGCCTTGATGCCGTCGCGGCGCAGCTCGTTCCACGAGGTGACCGACCAGACGTCCGCCGAGACGCCCCAGTCCTCTGCGAGGAGCTTCTGCGCCTCGATCGCCCACGGCACCGCGACGCCCGAGGCGAGGAGCTGTGCCTTCGGCCCGTCCCACTGGCCCCAGGAGATGCGGTGGATGCCGCGGACGATGCCCTCGACGTCGACGTCCTCCGGCTCCTTCGGCTGCACGATCGGCTCGTTGTAGACCGTGATGTAGTACATGACGTTCGGGTCGGTGTGCTTCCCGCCGTACATGCGCTCGAGTCCGGACTGCACGATGTGCGCGATCTCGTACCCGTAGGCCGGGTCGTAGCTCACGACGGCGGGGTTGGTCGCCGCGAGGATCGGGGAGTGCCCGTCCGCGTGCTGGAGGCCCTCGCCGGTCAGCGTGGTGCGTCCCGCGGTGGCGCCGATCATGAAGCCGCGCGACATCATGTCGCCGGCCGCCCAGATCGCGTCGCCCGTGCGCTGGAACCCGAACATCGAGTAGAAGACGTAGACCGGGATGAGCGGCTCGCCCTGCGTCGAGTACGAGGTGCCGATCGCGGTGAACGCCGCGAGGGCGCCCGCCTCGTTGATGCCGACATGGAGGATCTGGCCCTGCGGGCTCTCCTTGTAGGCCAGGAGGAGCTCGCGGTCGACCGACGTGTAGTGCTGGCCGCGCGGGTTGTAGATCTTCGCGTTCGGGAAGAACGCGTCCATGCCGAAGGTGCGCGCCTCGTCCGGGATGATCGGGACGACGCGGTTGCCGAAGTCCTTCGAGCGGAGGATGTCCTTCAGGATGCGGACGAACGCCATGGTGGTGGCGATCTCCTGCGTCCCGGAGCCCTTCTTGCCGACCGCGTAGGCCGAGTCCTCGGGAAGGTTCAGCTGCGTGTACTTCGAGCGGCGCTCGGGGAGGTAGCCGCCGAGCGCGCGGCGGCGCTCCTGCAGGTACTCGATCGCCTCGTCGTTCTGACCGGGGTGGTAGTACGGCGGCAGGTAGGGGTTCTCCTCGAGCTGCGCGTCCGTGATCGGGATGCGCATGGTGTCGCGGAACGACTTGAGGTTGTCCAGCGTCATCTTCTTCATCTGGTGGGTCGCGTTGCGGCCCTCGAAGCTGCGGCCGAGACCGTAGCCCTTGATGGTGTGGGCGAGGATGACGGTGGGCTGGCCCTTGTGCTCCGTCGCGGCCTTCATGGCCGCGTAGATCTTGCGGTAGTCGTGGCCGCCGCGGCGCAGGCCCCAGATCTGCTCGTCGGAGTAGCCCTCGACGAGCTTCTTGGCGCGCGGGTCGCGGCCGAAGAAGTTCTCGCGGACGTAGGCGCCGTCCTCCGTCTTGTAGGTCTGGAAGTCGCCGTCGGGCGTCTTGTTCATCAGGTCGAGCAGCGCGCCCTCGGTGTCGCGGGCGAGCAGGTCGTCCCACTCGCGGCCCCAGATGAGCTTGATGACGTTCCAGCCCGCGCCGCGGAAGTACGACTCGAGCTCCTGCACGATCTTGCCGTTGCCGCGGACGGGTCCGTCGAGGCGCTGGAGGTTGCAGTTGACGATGAAGTTCAGGTTGTCGAGGCCGTCGTTCGCGGCGACCTGGAGCTGACCGCGCGACTCGACCTCGTCCATCTCGCCGTCGCCGAGGAACGCCCAGACCTGCTGGTCGGAGGCGTCCTTGATGCCGCGGTTGGTGAGGTACTTGTTCGCCTGCGCCTGGTAGATCGCGTTGATCGGGCCGAGGCCCATCGACACGGTCGGGAACTGCCAGAACTCCGGCATGAGCCGCGGGTGCGGGTAGCTGGAGAGCCCGCCGCCCCGGTGCGACTTCTCCTGGCGGAATCCGTCGAGCTGGTGCTCGCTCAGGCGTCCCTCGAGGAAGGCGCGCGCGTACGGGCCGGGCGAGGCGTGGCCCTGGATGAAGATCTGGTCGCCGCCGCCCGGGTGGTCCTGGCCGCGGAAGAAGTGGTTGAAGCCGACCTCGTACAGCGAGGCGCTCGACGCGTACGTCGAGATGTGGCCGCCGACCCCGATGCCGGGACGCTGCGCGCGGTGCACGAGGATGGCCGCGTTCCAGCGGATCCACGCGCGGTAGCGGCGCTCGACGTCCTCGTCGCCCGGGAAGTCGGGCTCGTTCTCGGGCGCGATGGTGTTGATGTAGTCCGTGGTGGGCACCATCGGCACGCCGAGGTGGAGCTCCTTGGAGCGCTTGAGGAGGCTGAGCATGACGTCGCGCCCGCGACCCCGGCCCCGCTCCTCGACGAGCGCATCGAGCGACTCGTTCCACTCCGACGTTTCCTCGGGGTCCGAGTCCACGTGACCGACGGAATACGGGTCCTGATCGTTAACAGTCACCCTCGACCTCTCTCTGGGGGCAGATCGTGCCCGAGACATCACTCTCATGAAGCGGTGCGGATCCGCGGATCCGGGGCTCGGATGACGAGCCGCGCGCGGGCACCTCCGTCAGCCTAGCGATTCCCGTGCCCCGAACCTGGAATCGCACTGTGGTGATCCACGAGGAATGGGCGCCGACGACTGTAGGAGAGCGCCAGACGGGACGCGTCGACCGGCCCGTGATCGGGGGAGACGGGCCGTTCCTTGGAGTCTGCGCGGAGCGGGTCTAGCATTGCCCCTCGTGCTCGCGCGACTCTCGTGCGCACGGAAGGACATCGGACCGATGGCTCTCGAGAAGCTGACCCTGGCTCCCGACTTCGAACTCGCGAACCAGTACGGCGAGCGCATCCAGCTGGGCGACTTCCACGGGCGGCGCAACGTCGCCCTGGTGTTCTTCCCCCTCGCCTTCTCCGGCACCTGCACGGGCGAGTTCTGCGCGCTGCGCGAGAACCTCTCCCTCTTCGAGCACGCCGACGTGGAGCTGATCGGCATCTCGGTCGACTCCAAGCACACGCTGCGCGCCTGGGGCGAGAAGCAGGGCTACGACTTCACGCTCCTCTCCGACTTCTGGCCGCACGGCGACGTCGCCAAGCAGTACGGCGTGTTCACCGAGGCGAAGGGCTACGCGACCCGCGCGACCTTCCTCATCGACAAGGCCGGCGTCATCCGGGACACGTTCATGACCGCCCCGGGCGAGGCGCGCTCGATCGACGCCTACCGCGCCGCGATCGACGCGCTCGCCCCCGCGCACGTCTGACCCTCCGGAGGCGGACCGCCCCGGTCGTCAGCTGAGGATGTTGACGGCCCGCGAGATCACGAGAGCCAGCAGGACGAATCCGGTGAACGCCTCGGCGATCATCAGGAGCTTCATCCGGCTCGACAGCGGCATCGTGTCGGTCGGGCTGAACGCCATGGTGTTCGTCGTCGAGACCGAGAGGTAGTCGACGAAGCCGGGCCGCCAGTCGGCGCGCTCGGAGGAGGTCGCGGCGACCTCGGGCGCGGTGTCGCGGTAGGTGTCCTGCGGGAAGGCGAAGTCGGCCGCCGGCAGCTCGGTGCGGGGAAGCGTTCCGCGGGCGACCGGACCGCCGCGGTCGAGCTCCCAGAACAGCAGCGCGTACGCGACGACGTTGGTGACCCAGACCTGGAGCGCGGTGAGCAGCAGCGGCGGGCCGTCGGCCGTCCCGTCGACGAGGTCGATCACCACGGCGACCACGTTCACCTGGTTCGCCACGGCGAGCACGACCGCCAGGGCGATGGAGACCCCGCGCGACCAGCGCGTCTCGCTGTCGAGCCGGTGCGGGTTGACGACGAACAGCGGCACGAGCAGCGCGAGCGTGATGCCGGCGGCGACGAGGCGGACCACCGAGGTGTCGGCGCTGTGGCCGGCCACGTTCAGTGCGACGGCCACCAGGATCGCGGCGGAGGCGGGCCAGCGGCTCTCGGCGCGCCGCCTCGCGCGGGAGTCGCTGTCGGCGGTCATGTGCCGAGGCTAGTGCCCGCAGGGGGCCGCTCCGCCTGCCGTAGGATCGAGTCGATCGTCCGCGGGTGCTCCCGCGACGGGGGCCTTTAGCTCAGTTGGTAGAGCGCCACGTTTACACCGTGGATGTCATCGGTTCGAGCCCGGTAGGGCCCACCTCCGTCGATCGGACGCTGCGCGTCAGCGGGACTGGCGGCGCTTGTAGGGCTTCGGCTGGCCCTTGACGATCGGGGCGCGCCCGGTCCCCTTGGAGGCCTTGGCCTTGCCTCCCGACTTCGGGGCCGCCTCCGGCTCGTCGCCGAGCGCGGCGAGCTCCTCGCGGGCCGAGGCGAGGCGCTGCCGCCCGGCCGCGGTGAGGGTCGTGGCGGCGGCACCGGGCTCGAAGAGCGGCTTGCCGAGGTCGAGCTCGACGGCGGCGACGGAGGAGTCGAGCTTCTGCCGCGAGATGCCGAGGCGCTCGGCGGCGCGCACGAAGTGCAGCTCCTCGGCGACCGCCACGAAGTGGCGCAGCTGGCTGATCTTCATCCCGAACCCTTCACGGCCGCTCCCTGCGGCACGACCACGGTACGCGGTCCGGGAGGGGGCGCCGACCGCCGGGAGCGCCACCAGGAGCAGCGGCGACCCGTCGATCCGCGCCAGAGGCCCCGGCGGACATTGCCGGACGGAGGCGGGAGGCCTACGGTCGCGCCCGTGGGCGGTCCCGAAGCCGGCCACGGAGAGAGGCCGACGTGGGCGCGCTCATCTACAGCTCGATCGCGTCGCTCGACGGCTACGTGAACGACGCGGACGGCGGATTCGCCTGGGCGGAGCCGCGACCCGCCGTGCACCGCTTCATCACGGAGCGCGAGGGGCGGGTGCGCACGTACCTGTACGGGCGGCGCATGTACGAGGTCATGCGCGCGTGGGAGCAGACCTGGGCACTGGCGGAGGAGTTCGCGTTCATCCGCGACTTCCAGGAGATGTGGCGGGCGGCCGACAAGGTCGTGTACTCGACGACGCTGGAGTCGGCCGAGACCCGCCGCACCCGCGTCGAGGGCGGGTTCGACCCGGTCGTCGTCGCCGCGCAGGTCAGCGCCGCCGACCACGACGTCTCGATCGGCGGGCCGACCCTCGCCCGGCACGCGCTGCTCGCCGGGATCGTCGACGAGGTGCAGGTCTACACGGTGCCGGTGGCGGTGGGCGGCGGGACCCACTTCCTCCCGTGCGGGTTCCATGCGCGCCTCGACCTGCGCGAGGAGCACCGCTTCGCCGACGGCACGGTCTTCACGCGCTACAGCGTGCGGCGCTGAGACCGGCTACTCGGCGCCGACCAGCGCGGCGATCCGCGAGGCGAGCCGGGCGCCCTGAGCACGTCCGGCGCGGGCGGAGGCGGCGCGGACGGCCGGGTCGAGCGAGTTCGGGCCGAAGGCGCGCACCGACTCCTCGTCGGCGTAGAGCACCTCGACCCGCGAGTCCGCGAGGGCGTCGAGCTCGCCGGTCGGGATCAGGCCCGCGCCGGGCGTGCCGACTCCCGGCAGCGGAGTGACGATCAGGACCCAGTCGGCTCCCGCGGCGAGGTCGGCGTTGCTGCCGGAGCGCACGCCGCCGTCCATGTAGCGCACGCCGTCGATGCTGACGGGTGGCCAGACCCCGGGGACGGCGCAGCTGGCGGAGATCGCGTCGACGAGGCCGACGCCGCTCTCGCGGTCGAACACGCGCAGCTCGCCGGTGGCCGTGTCGACCGCGGTGATGAGCAGACGCTGCTCGGGCCAATCGGCGTCGCCCACGCGGGCCGCGATGACGGCCCGGCGCGTGTCCTCGGGGAGCGTCTCGGCCTCGAGCGCGAGGGTGCCGATGCGGCGCCGCGCGTCCTGGGGCGAGGTCGCGCCCTCGACGGCCGCGGCGAAGAGGGCCTGGAGGCGCTCACCGTCGACGTCCGCTCCGATCTCGGCGGACTCCTCCTGGAGCTGGGCCTCGTACGACTTGTCGAGGCCGGTGCCGGTGCTCAGCTGCGCGGCGACCGCGGAGCCCGCGGAGGTGCCGATGAAGGTCGTCGACGGATCGAGCAGGAGGCGGGCCGCCTCGGGGGAGGCGTCTGCGAGGCCGCGGAGGACGCCGAGCTCCCAGGCGATTCCGGCGAGGCCGCCGCCGGCGAGGACGAGTGCACCAGGCATGGGGGAGGTCCTTTCGATCAGGATCAGGAGGGGGCGGGCGCTGCGGAGCGCCGCAGCACCAACGCTGTCACATCGTCGTGCGCGTCGTCTGCGAGAGCATGCAGACGCTCGAAGAGAGCGGGGTCGTCGTTGCTCCGCACCAGCTCGGCGAGACGGTCGAGCGCGTCGAGGCGCCCGCCGAAGACGTCGAGCAGGCCGTCGCTGCAGGAGAAGAGCGCGTCGCCGGGGGCGAGCACGCGCTGCTCCTCCTCCCAGGAGACGTCGGCGGCGATGCCGAGCGGGACGCCGGTGGAGGCGAGCCGCTCCGTGGTGCCGTCGGCGCGCAGCAGGAGGGTGAGGCCGTGGCCGCTGTCCACGAACGCGACGGCGCCGCTCGCGAGGTCGACCCGGGCGATCAGCGCGGTCGCGAACATCCCGGTCGCGGTCAGGTCGGGCAGGAGCTGGCGGTTGACGGCCTCGACGGCTGCCGCGGGAGGGAGCTCCGGCCGCGCCTGGAACGCGGAGCGTATCGCGGAGGCGACGATCGCCGCCGACACCCCCTTGCCCATCACGTCGACCAGCTCGAGGGAGAGGTCGTCCCCGCTGCGACGCCACGCCGTGTAGTCGCCCGCGACGTCGTGCAGCGGCGTGGTCAGCGAGTCGAGGCTCCACTCGCCGAGGTCGAGGCGCTGGGGCCGGAGCCGCTCCTGCGTCTCGCTCGCGCGTCCGGAGAAGGCGATCTCGCGCAGCTCCCGCTCGGCCCACCGGCCGAGGTCCTCGAGGATCTCGCGCTCCTCCTCCGAGAAGCCGCGCACCTCGCTGTCGATGATGCAGATCGTGCCGACGCGGAGGCCGTCCCCCACGACGAGCGGGCGGCCCGCGTAGAAGCGCACGTGAGGGGATCCGGTGACGACTCCGCGGTCGGCGAACCGCGGATCGGCGGTGGCGTCCTCGACGACGAGGATGTCGCCCTGCTGGACCGTGACGTCGCACATCGAGTCGGCGCGCAGCATCCTGCTCGCCCGCGCCGAGCGCTGGGGCGACTTCGTGAACTGCGTCGACTCCTCGAGGATGTTGATCTCGGCGAGGGGGACGCGCAGGAGCCGGCGGGCGATGCGGGTGATCCTGTCGAAGCGCTCCTGGGGGGTGCTCAGGCCGATCCCGAGCTCGGCGATCGCGGCGAGGCGGGCGCGCTCGGTCGGCTCGCTCACGTGCGGGTCCGGGCGAGTGCCCAGAGGTTCTGCCCGTCGACACGGCGGTAGGAGAACTCGGTGACGAGGGCGTGGATGAACGGGATCCCGCGGCCTGCCTCGTCCCACTCGTCCGGCATGTCGCGGGGGTCGGCGACCTCGGCGGGCGCCTCCTCGGCGGAGTCGTTGAGCGAGGCGCGCAGCTCGGTCGCGTCGACGCGGATCTCGACCAGGCAGATGATGTGCCGGTACGACCGGGCGTGCTGGACGATGTTCGAGGTCAGCTCGACCAGCGCGGTCTCGAACGACATCCGGTCGACCGGCGCGACGCCCGGCTCCTCGAGCCACAGCTCCTCGAGCGCCTCGTGGACGGCGGTGACGCCGTCCTCGGGCGGCGTGCGCACGACGAAGGAGCGCTCAGGCACGGTAGGCCTCCTCGACGGTCTCGGCGCTCCCGAGCAGGCGGTCGAGGTTGGACAGGCCGAGCACCATGGCGGGCTGCTCGCCGGCGGCGGCCACGCGCAGCTCGCCGCCCGCCTTCCGCGCCTCCTTGAGTCCGGCGACGAGGACGCCGAGCCCGGACGAGTCGAGGAACTCGACGGCCGCCAGGTCGACGACCACGCGGACCTCTCCCGCCTCGAGCGCGCGCTGGAGGACCGCTTCGAGCTCCCACGCCGTGGACAGGTCGAGCCGGCCGACGGGGCGGATCACCACGATGTCGGGCTCGATCCGCTCGGTGCTGATCCTCGAGCTGGGCTCCATGGTGTCCTCCTGACGGGACGGCACGCGGTTCCGCAGGGCTCGGAGACGTGGTGAGGACGCGGTCGGGCGCGCGACCGAGGGGCTCCGGATCCGATGCGGGGGTGAATCGGGGAGTTCGTCCGCCTCCGACCGTACAAGGGAACGGGGCGCCCCGTGGGAGGCGTGACCGCATCCGCGCTGCGACACGCGGTGCGCGGCCCCGGGAGGAGGCTCCGCTCAGCCCCTCGCGGCGGCGAGAGCGTCGGCGGCGAGCCGCACGGAGGTGTCCCGGCCGGTCAGCCAGAGCGGCACGGAGCGGGCGCGGAGCCCCGCCGACTCGAGCGCCGGGACCGCGTCCGCGTCCTCCTCGCCGACGAGCCAGGCGTCGAGGAGGCCGCCCCCGCTCCGGGCTCCGTAGTGCCGGCCGACGGCCTCGGCGGAGGTCTCGACGCCGATCGCGGCGAGGCAGGCGTCGGCCATGCCGCGCACCACCGCGCCTCCGATGACGGGGGAGACGCCCACGACGGGTGCGGAGGTCCGGCGGAGGGCGTCCGCGATCCCGGGGACGCCGAGGATCGTGCCGATCGAGACGACGGGATTGGAGGGGGCGACGAGCACCGCGTCGGTGTCGGCGATCGCCTCCAGCACGCCCGGGGCGGGGCGGGCGCTCTCCACCCCCTGCTGGACGAACCGGCGGGCCGGCGCGGACGCGCGCAGCCGCACCCACCACTCCTCGAAGTGGAGGAGCCGCACGCCCTCGCCGGGGAGCTCGACCTCGACGTGGGTCTCGACGTCCTGGTCCGACATCGGCAGCAGGCGGACCCCCAGCGGCCAGCGGGCGGTGATCCGGGCGGTCGCCTCCGAGAGGGTGAGGCCGTCGCGCAGCATCGAGCTGCGGGCGATGTGGGTGCCGAGGTCGAGGTCGCCCAGGGTGAACCACGGCCAGCCGACGCCGAAGGCGGTGAGCTCGGCCGAGACCCGCTCGCTCTCGCCGGCCCGCCCCCAGCCGCGCTCCGTGTCGTTCACTCCGCCGAGCGCGTAGGTGATCGAGTCGAGGTCGGGGCAGACCTTGAGGCCGGTGAGCCACATGTCGTCGCCGGTGTTGACGACGACGGTGATCTCGCTCGCCTCGCCGCCGGCGGCCTCGAGATCGCGGAGGTGCTCGCGGACCGCCGAGGTGAAGCGGGCGCCGCCGACGCCTCCGGCCAGGATCGTGATGCGCATCCGCCCACGCTAGCGGCACGGACGGATTCCTCCCCCGGCGAGCCTTAATGCTGCGGATCCGCGCCGGAAACACCGGGGAAACGTCGAACCCCGACGATGAAGCCCTGTCCCCGGAGCCGGACGGTCCGTCATTGCCTTCGGGCCCGGCGGGGACCACAGTGGGTCCACGTCCCCGGCTCCGCACCGCCCGGCGGAGCACACCGGAGCCGGACAGGGACGCCCGAGCATGGAGGTACCGATGACCATCGTCCGCGCAGCGATCACCCAGACGACCTGGACCGGCGACAAGGAGTCGATGCTCGACAAGCACGAGCGGATGGCCCGGGACGCCGCAGCCGACGGCGCGCAGATCGTCTGCTTCCAGGAGCTGTTCTACGGCCCGTACTTCGGCATCACCCAGGACAAGAAGTACTACCGCTACGCCGAGCCCGCCGACGGGCCGATCGTGCAGCGCTTCGCGGCCCTCGCGAAGGAGCTGGGCGTGGTGATGATCCTCCCGATCTACGAGGAGGAGCAGACCGGCGTCTACTACAACACCGCGGTCGTGGTCGACGCCGACGGGACGATCCTCGGCAAGTACCGCAAGCACCACATCCCGCACCTGGACCGCTTCTGGGAGAAGTTCTACTTCCGGCCCGGGAACCTCGGCTTCCCGGTCTTCGACACCGCGGTCGGCAAGGTCGGCGTCCACATCTGCTACGACCGCCACTTCCCGGAGGGCTGGCGGGAGCTGGGCCTGAACGGCGCCCACCTCGTCTTCAACCCCAACGCCACCAAGCCCGGCCTGTCGAACCGCCTCTGGGAGGTCGAGGGCCCGGCGGCCGCGGTGGCGAACGGCTACTTCGTGCTGCAGCCCAACCGCGTCGGCCGGGAGGACAACGAGTACGGCGACCTCGCGGTCGACTTCTACGGCACCAGCCAGATCATCGATCCGCGCGGGGAGTTCGTCGGCGAGCGGGGCTCGGGCGAGGCCGAGGAGATCCTGATCCGCGATCTCGAGATGGACATGGTGCAGGAGATGCGCGACGACTGGCAGTTCTACCGGGACCGCCGGCCGGAGTCGTACACCAGCATCCCGAAGCCGTGACCGCAGACCGAGACGGGGAAGACCGATGAAGACCCTCATCACCGGCGGGACGGTCGTCAACGCGACCGGCACCGGAGCCGCTGACGTCCTGATCGACGGCGAGACCATCGCCGCCGTCCTCGCCCCCGGCTCCACGCTGCTGGGCTTCGATCTGGCGGCCCACGTCGACCGGGTGATCGACGCGAGCGGCAAGTACGTGATCCCGGGCGGGATCGACGCGCACACGCACATGGAGATGCCGTTCGGCGGCACCTCCGCCTCGGACACCTTCGAGACCGGCACGCGCGCCGCGGCCTGGGGCGGCACGACGTCGATCGTCGACTTCGTGGTGCAGTACCCGGGCGAGAGCGTCGTCGACCGGTTCCAGGCGTGGCAGGAGAAGGCGGCCGGCAACTGCGCGATCGACTACGGCTTCCACCAGATCCTCTCGGACGTGCAGGACTCCTCGCTCGTCGCGATGGATGAGCTGATGCGCGAGGGGGTGACCAGCTTCAAGCTGTTCATGGCCTACAAGGGCGTGTTCCTCTCGGACGACGGGCAGATCCTCCGGGCGTTCCAGAAGGGCGCGGAGAACGGCGCGATGATGATGATGCACGCCGAGAACGGCGCCCTCATCGACGAACTGGTGAAGCAGACCCTCGCCGCCGGGAACACCGCGCCGTACTTCCACGGCACCTCTCGCCCCTGGCAGGCGGAGGAGGAGGCGACGCACCGGGCGATCATGATCGCCGACCTCACCGGCGCGCCGCTGTACGTGGTGCACGTCTCCGCGAAGCAGGCGGTGGAGCAGATCGCCCAGGCCCGCGACCGCGGCATGAACGTCTTCGGCGAGACCTGCCCGCAGTACCTCTACCTCTCGCTCGAGGAGCAGCTCGGCGCTCCGGGCTTCGAGGGCGCGAAGTGGGTGTGCTCCACGCCGCTGCGCTCGAAGGCGGAGGGGCATCAGCACCACATGTGGCAGTCGCTGCGCACCAACGACATCCAGATGGTCTCGACCGACCACTGCCCCTTCTGCATGAAGGGCCAGAAGGACATGGGGATCGGCGACTTCTCGAAGATCCCCAACGGCATCGGCTCGGTGGAGCACCGGATGGACCTGATGTACCAGGGCGTGGTGTCGGGGCAGATCTCCCTGCCGCGCTGGGTCGAGCTCACCTCGACCACCCCGGCGCGGATGTTCGGGATGTACGGGAGGAAGGGCGTCATCCAGCCCGGGGCCGACGGCGACGTCGTCGTCTACGACCCGAGCGGGCACACCTCGATCGGGATCGGCGAGGGCCGCAGCCACCACATGAATATGGACTACTCGGCCTGGGAGGGCTTCGAGATCGACGGCCACGTCGACACGGTGATCTCCCGCGGCAGGGTCGTCGTCGACGACGGCTCCTACGTCGGCACGAAGGGCGACGGGGCGTACATCCCGCGCGGTCTGAGCCAGTACCTGATCTGAGCCGGCACCCGATCCGAGCCAGCACCTGATCGAGCAGAAGGAACCCCATGGACTTCGGAGTCGTCCTCCAGACCAACCCGCCCGCCTCGCGCACCGTCGCGCTCGCCGTCCTCGCGGAGACGCACGGCTTCGACTACGCGTGGACCTTCGACTCGCACCTGCTCTGGCAGGAGCCCTACGTGATCTACTCGCAGATCCTCGAGAGGACGCACCGGATCACGGTCGGCCCGATGGTCACCAACCCCGCCACGCGCGACTGGACGGTCATCGCCTCGCTGCACGCGACGCTCAACGAGATGTACGGGAACCGCACGGTGTGCGGGATCGGACGCGGCGACTCGGCGGTGAGGGTGACCGGAGGAGCTCCGACGACGCTCAAGACGCTGCGGGAGTCGATCCACGTCATCCGCGAGCTCGCCAACAGCCGTCCGGTCGAGTACAACGGCCAGACGCTGCAGTTCCCGTGGAGCCGGGGCTCGTCCCTGGAGATGTGGGTGGCCGCCTACGGCCCGCTCGCCCTGAAGCTCGCGGGCGAGGTCGGCGACGGCTTCATCCTGCAGCTGGCCGACGTGGACATCGCGCGCTGGATGATCGGCGCCGTCAAGGAGGCGGCGGCGAACGCCGGCCGGGATCCCGAGTCGCTGCAGTTCTGCGTCGCGGCGCCGATGTACGTCGGCACCGACCGGGAGCACATGCGCGACCAGTGCCGCTGGTTCGGCGGGATGGTCGGCAACCACGTGGCCGACATCGTGGGCCGCTACGGCGCCTCCGGAGCGGTGCCGCAGGCGCTGACGGACTACATCGCCGGGCGCGAGGGCTACGACTACAACGAGCACGGCCGCGCGGGCAACAGCCACACCGCCTTCGTGCCGGACGAGATCGTGGAGCGCTTCTGCGTGCTGGGCACGGCGGACGAGCACGTCGAGAAGCTCCGGGCGCTCGCCGACATCGGCGTGACGCAGTTCGCGGGCTACCTCCAGCACGACAACAAGGAGGAGACGCTGCGCGTGTACGGCGAGCGGATCATCCCGGAGCTGCGCGAGCACATCGTGGCCCGCGCATGAGACCGGCCCTCGCGCGCGGGCTCGTGCTCGGCGCCGCCGGGCTGCTCCTGCTCGCGCTGGTGTGGGAGGGCTGGAAGGCGCTCGGGCCCGAGGCCGGGGTGGTCGTCGGAGGAGTCACGGTGCTCCCGCGCACGAGCGCCATCGCGATGCCCCACCTCTGGGAGATCGCGGCCCGGCTCGGCGAGCCGGTCACCGGAGCGCGGAACGCCCCGGCGCTCTGGTCGGCCGTCGTGGGGGCGAGCGCCTTCTCGCTCGGGATCGCCGCGGTCGGCTGGGTCGTCGGCACGGTCGTGGGGCTGCTCCTGGCTCTCCTGATGCAGCGGTTCCGCACGGCGGAGTCGGCGGTGCTGCCCTGGATCGTGCTGAGCCAGACGGTGCCCCTGATCGCGATCGCCCCACTGGTGCGGCGCTGGGGGTCGCAGCTCGAGCTCGGACCGGTGACCTGGGAGAACTGGATGTCGGTGGCCCTGATCGCCTCCTACCTCGCGTTCTTCCCCGTCTCGATCGGGGCGCTCCGCGGGCTCGGCTCGCCGACGGCCCACCAGGTCGAGCTGATGCACGTGTACGGCGTCGGCTGGTGGAAGACGCTGGTGCGCCTGAGGCTGCCGGCGAGCGTGCCCTACCTGCTGCCGGCCCTCCGGCTCGGAGCGGTCAGCGCCGTCGTCGGCACGATCGTCGCCGAGGTCTCGATCGGCCTGCGCGGCGGGATCGGCCGCATGATCATCGAGTTCGCCTCCGCTGCCGGAGGCGACCCCGCCAAGCCCTGGGCGCCGATCCTCGGGGCGGTGCTGGTGGGCCTCGCGGCCGCCGGCGCCGTCGCTCTGCTCGGCACCCTCCTCCGTCCGTACCGCCGAGGGGAGCAGCCCGCATGAGCCCTGCAGGATCCGCGGTCGTCGTCGACTCCGTCACGAGGACCTTCACCACCGCCCGCGCCGCGAGCGTCACGGCGCTCCAGGACGTCTCGCTCGAGGTGGCCGCGGGGGAGTTCGTCTCGCTGATCGGCCCGTCCGGCTGCGGCAAGTCGACGCTGCTGCGGCTGATCGCCGACCTCGACGAGCCGGACTCCGGCTCGATCGCCGTGTTCGGCAAGACGGCCCGGCAGGCGAGGCTCGACCAGGACTACGGGATCGCGTTCCAGCAGGCGGGCCTCCTGCCGTGGCGCACGATCCGGGCGAACATCGCCCTGCCGCTGGAGCTGCACGGCGTCGCCGCGACCGCCCGGCGCTCGCGCGTCGACGAGCTGCTGGCACTGGTCGGGCTCGGCGACTTCGCCGACTCCTACCCGGACCAGCTCTCCGGCGGGATGCAGCAGCGCGTCGCCATCGCGCGGGCGCTCGCCGAGAGCCCGCGCCTGCTCCTCATGGACGAGCCGTTCGGGGCGCTCGACGAGATGACCCGCGAACGGATGCAGACGGAGCTGCTGCGGATCCGGCGCGAGACCGGCGCCGCCGTCGTCTTCGTCACCCACTCGATCCCGGAGGCGGTGTTCCTCTCGGACCGCGTCGTGGTGATGTCGCCGCGGCCGGGCAGGATCCGCGACGTCCTCCCGGTCGGACTCCCCGGAGCATCCGAGCGCGACGCGGCGGTCAGGGAGGACACGGCGTTCTTCCGCGACGTGAGCGCCGTGCGCGAGCTGCTGCACGGCGATCCCGCCGCCGTGCCGCGCGGAGTGGAGAACCGGTGAGCACGACCGCGCTGGCGCGCAGCGTGCTCGCGCCGCTCGTGCTCGGGATCGCCGCGGTCCTGCTCTGGCAGGCCGGGGTCACCGCTCTGGCGATCCAGCCGTTCGTGCTCCCGTCGCCGCTGGCGATCGGACAGGAGTTCGCCGCGAACCTCGGCTCCGTCGCCGAGGGCAGCGCGGTGACCGGCCGCAACGCGCTGGTCGGCCTGCTGGTCGGCGCGGTGCTGGCGGTCGTGGTCGCCGGGCTCTCGGCGCTCGCGCGGGTCTTCGACGGACTGGTCGCGCCGATCGTGGCCGCGGCCGCCGTCGTGCCGATCGTCGCCCTCGCTCCGGTGCTCTACACGATGTTCGGAGCGAACGCCGAGACCGCGAGGCAGCTCGTCGCGGCGCTCGCCGTGTTCGTGCCGGTGTACGTGACGACGCTGCGCGGGCTGCGGCAGGCCGCTCCGGTGCACCGCGACCTGCTGAAGGCCTACGCGGCGACCCCCTGGCAGACCGCCCGCACGATCACGCTGCCGGGAGCGGTGCCCTACGTCTTCACGGGGCTCCGCATCGCCTCCTCGCTCGCGGTGATCTCGGCGCTGGTCGCCGAGTACTTCGGCGGACCCGTGGGCGGGCTCGGCAAGTCGATCACGACGGCGGCCTCGGGCAGCGACTACGCGCTCGCCTACGCCTACGTCCTGGGCGCCGTGCTCGTCGGCCTCGCGTTCTACTGCGTGACGGCCGCGCTCGAGGCGTTCGCGCTGCGCCGCAGCCGGCTGCGCTGAGCGCGGCGCCGCGCGTCCCCGCACCCTCCTCGATCCTCCCGATTCCCGATTCCCGACTCCACCCGACGCACCATCCGCACCGCCCGCATCATCAGCGCCACCTGCACCACAGCACCACCTGCACCGCCGCACCACGGGGCGCGCCGCACCGGCGACCCCGCAGACCGCACCAGGAGGACCCGTGACCAGACGCACCCGCATCACCCTGACGACGACCGCCGCCTTCGCGGCCGTGGGCCTCGCGCTCACCGGCTGCAGCGCCTCCGGCGGCTCCGACCCGGGGTCGGCTTCCAGCTCCGGCGGCCTCGCGCCGGTCACCCTGCAGCTGCAGTGGGTGGCCCAGGCGCAGTTCGCCGGGTACTACGCCGCGCTCGACCAGGGCTACTACGAGGACGAGGGCCTCGACGTGACGATCGCCGAGGGAGGCGGCGACATCGTCCCCCAGGACGTGCTCGCCTCGGGCGACGCGGACTACGCGATCTCCTGGGTGCCCAAGGTCCTCGGCTCGATCGAGCAGGGGGCCGGGATCACCGACGTCGCGCAGATCTTCGAGCGCAGCGCCACCACGCAGATCTCCTTCAAGGACAAGGGGATCACCTCGCCCGCCGACCTCGCCGGGAAGAGCGTGGGCAGCTGGGGCTACGGCAACGAGTGGGAGCTGTTCGCCGGCATGCAGAAGGACGGCGTCTCCCTCGACGACATCTCGCTGGTGCAGCAGCAGTTCGACATGAACGGCTTCCTCGCGGGCGACATCGACGCGGCCCAGGCGATGACCTACAACGAGTACGCCCAGGTCCTGGAGACCGTGAATCCCGCCACAGGCGAGCTGTACCAGCCGGACGATCTGAACGTCATCAGCTGGAACGACGTGGGCACCGCGATGCTCCAGGACGCGATCTGGGCGGACGCGGGCAGGCTCGCCGACGACGACGCGTACGCCGAGCAGACGGTCGCCTTCATCAAGGCCTCGATCAAGGGCTGGATCTTCGCGAAGGACGATCCGCAGGCGGCGGCCGACATCGTCACCGCGGCCGGATCCACCCTCGGCACCAGCCACCAGCTCTGGATGACCAACGAGGTCAACAAGCTGATCTGGCCCTCGACGAGCGGCGTCGGGATGATCGACGAGGCCGCGTGGCAGCAGACGGTCGACATCGCGAAGGAGACGGAGAACGAGACGGGGGCGACGATCATCAGCGCGGACCCGCCCGCCACCGCCTACTCGAACGAGTACGTCGAGGAGGCGCTCGCGGAGCTCGCCGACGAGGGAGTGGACACGAGCGGTGCCGACTACGCGCCGATCGACGTGACGCTGGAGGCCGGCGGCGCCTGAGCCCGGACTCCGCCCCTCCCGGCTCCTCCCGGGCCCCTCCCGCCCCGGAGGGGCCCGGGAGGGGTAGGCTGGATCCTCGTGACTACTTTCAAGAAGACGCCGTTCACCGTGAACGTGCGCGACCTCGTGAGGCGGCCGGGCGAGATGCGCGAGCACCGCCTCGAGCTCGAGGCGCCGGAGCCGTTCGGCGAGGGGATCGTCGCGGTCCGCAAGGGATCGGCCGTCGATCTCGACGTCCGGCTCGAGTCCGTGCACGAGGGGATCCTGGCCAGTGTCGAGGTGTCGGCGAGGGCCGACGGCGAGTGCAGCCGGTGCCTGACCGACATCTCCCTGCCTGTCGATGTCGAGTTCCAGGAACTTTTCGCGTACTCTTCTGACGAAGCTTTCGACTATGAGGTTCACGACGACCACGTGGATCTTGAACCTCTGGTCAGGGATGCGGTGGTTCTGTCGCTGCCGTTCCAGCCGGTCTGCCGGCCGGACTGTCCGGGCCTCGACCCCGTCACGGGGGAGCGGCTGGCCGATTCCTCCACGCCCGAACCCGAGGCGCCGCGCGACTCCCGGTGGGCCGCGCTCGCAGGGTTGAGCGAGGGGGACGGCGGGGCCGCAGCGCCCGGAGCTTCCACCGACAGAGCTTCCGCAGACAGCGGTGAGGGCGCGACCGCCCGCACCGAATCCGACTAGAGGTAGAGAAGAGAGAATCATGGCCGTTCCCAAGAGGAAGAAGTCCCGCGCGAACACCCACGCCCGTCGTTCGCAGTGGAAGGCCGAGGTCCCCACCCTCGTCAAGACCATCGAGAACGGCAAGGTCGTCTACAGCCTTCCCCACCGCGCCAAGGTCGTCGAGGACTCCGCGGGCACCGCGCTGTTCCTCGAGTACAAGGGCCGCAAGGTCGCCGACGTCTGATCCCGCTCCTGGTCCGCACGGCGCGGGGCGCACCGCCTCTCGACGAACGGACCGCGGTCCATGGTGAACCAGACCTCCGCACGACCCTCCAGCGACGACCGGTCGCGTCTGGAGGCCACGCTCGGCGTGAGCCTCGACGGTGAGCTCTTCGAGCTCGCCCTGACGCACCGGTCGTTCGCTTTCGAACACGGCGGCATCCCGCACAACGAGCGCCTCGAGTTCCTCGGCGACTCGATCCTCGGGCAGGCCGTGACCGTCATGCTCTACACCGAGTACCCCGCCCTCAGCGAGGGCGACCTGGCCAAGCGCCGGGCGAGCCTCGTCTCGACCGTCGCGCTCGCCGAGATCGCCCGCGGCATCGGCCTGGGCGAGTTCCTCCGCCTCGGACGCGGCGAGGAGCTGACCGGCGGCCGCGACAAGGCGTCGATCCTCGCCGACACCGTCGAGGCCATCATCGGCGCCGTCTACCTGGGCACCGGGCCCGACGCGGCCCGCGACCTGGTGCTGCGCCTGATCGCCCCTCTGCGGGCCGATCCGCTCCGCTTCGGCGTCTCGATGGACCCGAAGACGAGCCTCCAGGAGGCGGCCGCCGAGCGCGGTGCGCCGGCCCCGCGCTACGAGATCGCCGCCACCGGCCCCGACCACAACAAGGTGTTCGTCGCCACCGTGATCGTCGGCGGACTCGTCACCGCCCGCGGCGAGGGGACGAGCAAGAAGGCGGCCGAGATGGCCGCCGCGCTCGACGCGTGGAGGCGTCTGGCGGCCCCCGGCGCACCCGTCGCTCCAGCGGTCTCGGACTGACCGTGCCCGAGCTGCCCGAGGTCGAGGTGGTGCGGGCAGGTCTCGCTCCCGCGGTCACCGGCTCCCTGGTGACCGGCGTCGAGATCGTCGACGAGCGCTCGCTGAAGCGGCACGTGCATCCGCACGGGACCTTCGAGCGCCTGCTCGTCGGGCGCCGGCTCGAAGCGGCGGTGCGGCGCGGGAAGTTCCTCTGGCTGCCCGCGGGCCGCGACGAAGCGCTGCTGGTGCACCTCGGCATGAGCGGTCAGGTGCTGCTGCGCACGGCGGATGCGGCGCTGCCGCGGCTGGCGCGCATCCGGATCGGGATCGAGCACCCCGAGCACGGCGAGCTCGCCCTGCACTTCGTCGACCAGCGGATCTTCGGCTCGATGGCGGTCGACGCTCTGGTGCCGACCCCGGACGGAGCGCCGGGCGGCTACGCGGGCGTGGAGGCCCGCGGAGGCGGCTGGCTGCGCGCCGTGCCCTCGCAGGTCGCGCACATCGCCCGCGATCCGCTCGACCCCTCCTTCGACCTGGGCTCGGTCGTCGCGTCGCTGGCGAGGAGGAGCAGCGGGATCAAGCGGGCGCTGCTCGACCAGACGCTCGTGAGCGGCATCGGGAACATCTACGCGGACGAGTCGCTGTGGGCGGCGGAGCTGCACCCGGAGCGGCCGAGCTCGTCGCTCGGCGAGGCGCGCATCCGCCGCCTCTTCGCCGAGGTCCGCTCGGTGCTCGAGCGGGCGCTGGCCGAGGGCGGCACCAGCTTCGATGCGCAGTACGTGAACGTGAACGGCGCCTCCGGCTACTTCTCGCACAGCCTGCACGCCTACGGGCAGACGGGGAAGCCGTGCGCCCGGTGCGGCGAGGCGATCGTGCGGGTGCCGTTCATGAACCGCTCCTCGCACCTCTGCCCGCACTGCCAGCAGCTGCCGCGCTGAGGCACCGGAAGGCGCCGCCTCAGGCGGCGGAGTCGGCGGGCGCCGGAGCGTACCGGGAGTGGACGACGAGCTCGCCCAGCAGCGTCGCGACGAGCGTGATGACGGCGGCGATCGCCAGGCCGAGCCAGAGTCCGACCAGCAGGGCGAGCGCGCCGACTCCGGCCCCCGCGGCGATCAGGACGATCGCGGCCGCGCGGCGGAACCACGGCTGACCGGAGCCTCCCGCCAGGCGGGAGTCCGCAGCGAGGCCCGTGATCGTCGAGGTGACGACGACCGTCGTGACGTCCTTGACGGCGAGGTGGCGGGCGGTCGCGGCCTGGAGGCCCATCGCCCCGCCCAGTACGCCGGTGACGGTGAAGGCGAGCGGCTCGGGGTGCTCGGGCACGACCGCGAGCACGATCGCCAGGACGCCGAGCAGGATGCCGACCACCGCGAAGAGCCAGGTCGAGCGCGAGGTCCAGCCCTTCTTCACCGGGCGGAGCACCCGGCCGCCGATCACGGCGCCGATCATGAAGGCGCCCAGCGCGATCAGGGGGCCGACCACGGGCAGGTCGGCCGCGCCGGAGAGGGCCATGCCGAGGATGACGACGTTGCCGGTCATGTTGCCGGCGAAGACGCGGTCGAGCCCGAGGTACCCGACGGCGTCGATGATGCCGGTCGAGAAGGTGAGGGCGAGCATCAGGCCGAGGGTCGCGCCCTCGGAGCGGGTGCGCAGGCGTCGGAGCACAGGAGTCCTGTCGTCGGGGGCGGGTCTGGAGAATCGTGGCACACGCGTGCACATGCTCGAAACACGGCGAGGTTAGGGTCGGACGGCGCGGACGGGCCGCGCGGGAGGTGGACGCGCATGCGGTGGACGGAGTGGGCGGTGCAGCCCGGTGAGGGAGTGCCGCCGGGGGTCGACTACCTGCCGGCCGAGCCGGGGTCGGTGCTGTGGGGGCGCCTGCCGTGCGCGGCGGACGCCCCCGTGCTCACCGTCGACTCGGGGGCCGAGGTCGTCATCGACACGCTCAGCCACGAGGGCGTGCTGGAGGATCAGGGCCGCGATCCGGTCGCCTTCTTCGGCCGCCACGGAGTCGCTCCGGAGGGGGTGCTGCGCGACGCGGTCGTGCTCGCCGCGGACGGGCCGTTCCGCGACGGCGAGACGGACGGGCCGCACGTGGTCACGGGGCCGATCGCCGTCCACGGAGCGCTGCCGGGGGACCTGCTCCGGATGACCCTCCTCGAGGCCGAGCCGCGCGTGCCGTACGGAGTCGTCTCGAACCGGCACGGCCGCGGGGCGCTGCCGGGCGAGTACCCGCTGCAGGAGGGGCCGTTCAGCGTCTTCGCGCGCGTCGACGAGGACGCGCAGGGCGGTCTCCGCGGCGTCATCCCGCTGGTGCCGGGAGGGGAGCGGGCCGCCCGGTTCCCGCTCCGGCCGTTCCTCGGGATCATGGGCGTCGCCGTCGCAGGGGAGGAGCGCCCGCACTCCGTGCCGCCCGGTGCGCACGGGGGCAACATCGACATCGCACTGCTGACCGCCGGAACCAGCCTCTACCTTCCCGTGCAGGTCCCGGGCGCGCTCGCGTACGTCGGCGATCCCCACTTCGCGCAGGGCGACGGCGAGGTGGCGCTGACGGCGATGGAGGCGAGCCTGCGCGTCCGGGTGCGCCTGGAGGTCGTCCCGCGTGCCGAGGCGATCGCGGCGTTCGGGGAGCTGCTCGGGCCGATGGGGGAGACCGGCGAGTTCCTCGTGCCCACCGGGATGGACGAGGACCTGGACGTCGCCGTGCAGAAGTGCGTCCGCGCGGCCATCGCGCTGCTGGCGGCCCGCTACGGGATGGACCCGGCTCACGCCTACGCCTACCTCAGCGCGGCGACCGACTTCGACATCTCGCAGGTCGTCGACCTGGTGAAGGGCGTGCACGCCCGCGTCCGGACGGCCGACTTCGATGACTGACCCGCGGGTGACGACGCTCGAGGGCGACCTGCCGGACGGGCTGGTGGACGCGGTCCTGGCGTACGAGGCGGCGCTCGGGGCTGACGACGTCGCGGCGCTCGCCGACGCGTTCGTGGACGCGCCGACGACGCTCCGGGGCGACGCCTCCGGACTGCTCGTCGGCCACGCGGTCATCACCGGTTTCCGGGGTCGTCGCGGCGGGGCGCCGGTGCGGGAGCTGATGGAGCTGCACGTCAGGGCGGTCGATGCGGGCACGGCGCTCGTGGTGAGCGTGAACGCTCCGGCCCGTGGCGGGCGCGGGCTCGTCACGCAGCTGTGGTCGCGCGAGGGCGGGACCTGGCGGGTGCGCGCCGCGCAGGTGCAGGCGCCCTCGCCCGCGCTGGACCCCCGTGTCTGGCGGGCCGTCGGCGCGCCGCTCGTGCCGGCCGCCGGCTCCGGGACCCTCGACGGACTGGACGTCGCGGTCAAGGACCTCTTCGCGATCGAGGGCCAGCGGATCGGCGCGGGAGTGCCGGCCCGCCTCGCTTCCGCGCCGATCGAGGCGGCGACCGCTCCGGCCGTCGCGCAGCTGCTCGCAGCGGGAGCGTCGGTGCGCGGGATCGCTCAGACCGACGAGTTCGCCTACAGCATCGCCGGCCGGAACTCCGGCTACGGGACGCCGCCCAATCCGGCCGTGCCCGGAGCGATCCCGGGCGGATCGTCGAGCGGACCGGCGACCGCCGTGTCGCTCGGGCAGGCCGCCGTCGGGCTGGCGACCGACACCGCGGGATCGATCCGGGTACCCGCCTCCTACCAGGGCCTGTGGGGGCTGAGGACGACCCACGGTGCGGTGCCCGTCGAGGGGCTGCTGCCGCTGGCGCCGAGCTTCGACACCGTCGGGTGGCTGACGCGGGACCTCGGCACGCTGAGGCGGGTGGCCGAGGTCTGCCTGCCGTCCGGCTCGCCGGTCCGGAGTCTCGCGGTGGCGCCGGCACTCCTGGGCGGAGTGGACGCGGCCGTTCGGGCGGCGTTCCGATCGGCGGTCGGGAGGATGAGCGCCGACGAGGTCGAGCTGCCGCCCGTGGCGGAGATGCTCGAGGCGTTCCGGCTCGTGCAGGCGGCGGAGGCGTGGCGGTCGAGCGGCTCGTGGGTCGCGGCGCATCCGGGAGTGCTGGCGGCGGACGTCCAGGCGCGCTTCGACGCGGCCTCGCTCGTCGACGAGCAGACGGAGGCGGACGCGCGGGCGCGAGTCGCGGGGTTCCGGGAGGCGCTCGACCGTGCGCTCGAGGGGCGGGTGCTCCTCCTGCCGTCGACGTCGTCGGTGGCGCCGGCCCTCGATGCGTCGGCCGAGGCGATCGACGCGGCGCGGACGGCGACGCTCGGCCTGACCTGCGTCGCCGGGATCGGCGGGTATCCGGCGCTGTCGGTGCCGCGGTTGAGTGTCGGCGGCGCTCCGGTGGGGCTCTGCCTGGTGGGACCGCGGGGGTCGGATCTCGCACTGCTGGAGCTGGCCGGCACGCTCTGAGAGGGGCCACGCCCGGAGCTCGTTCTCTCCCTCGTCGTGAATCGAGGCGGAAGCCGTGACCCGCTCTCCCGCTCGCCGCCTCTCCCTCTCCCTCTCCCTCTCCCTCTCCCTTTCTCTCTCGCTCCGTCCCTCCGTCGCTCCGTCCCTCCGTCGCTCCGTCCCTCCGTCCCTCCGTCCCTCGTCGTGGATCCGAGGCGGAAGCTGCGCCGTTGTGGCCGAGTCGCTGCGCTGACCGCTGTCCTCGAGTGCGATCTCAGCGGTGAGCACGGGCGCCGAGCCCGGAGGGTGGAACGGGCCCGGGTGCAGCGAGTGCGGGCTCGGTGGACCGGTTCGTCGGCGGGCGCGTCGGACGACCGGCCTCCAGGCTCGGCCATCGGCTAAGACAGGCCGCCGGCTCAGACCCGCGCGGCGCCAGCGGCCGTGCACGAGCACGCCTGCTGGAGCACGCCCGCAGGAGCGCGGCTCCTTCCGCCGTCAGAACGGGGGCGGCGCATCGCTGACGCTCGGCCTGCGCCGCGGCGGCGCGGGCGGCGCGGGCGGATCGGGTGGACGGGTGACCACGCGGCGGCCTGTGGGGGTGGTCCAGTCTGCCGATCCGTCGGGGTGGAGCGTGTAGGTCCAGCGGTCGCCGTGGCGGACGTGGTGGTGGGCGACGCAGAGCGACGCCAGGTTGTCGAGGGCGGTGACGCCTCCGTGACGCCACTCGAGCGTGTGGTCGGCCTCGGCGGTCGCCGCGGGCCGGGTGCAGCCGGGGAAGCGGCATGTCCGGTCGCGCAGCTGGAGGGCGAGGCGCATCCGCGGGGGAGGGAGGCGGTGCGTGCGTCCGACGGAGACCACGGCGCCCGTGCTCGGATGGGTGAGCACCGGGGTGACGGCCGAGTCGGCTCCGAGGAGCTCGCGCGCGACGCCGGCCGGGATGAGGCCGTAGCCGTCCAGTTCCGCGGGGGTCTCGTCCTGCCCGGCCGCGGTGCTCGCGGCGAGGGTCAGACGCACCTCGGCCCGGATGCCGCGAGCGGACGTGCGCGGACGCTCGTCGCCCGGCGCCGTGCCGGACACATCGCCGTCGCAGAGCAGGTCGACCAGGGCGTCGGCCCGCAGCTGCGCGAGCGTGCGCTTCTCCGCTGCACCGCTCCCGTCGCGGAGGGTGCGGGCGATCCGGTCGAGCCGCGCGAGCGCACCGAAAGCGGCCGGAGCGGGGAGGGTCGCGCAGAGCGTGGCCATGCCGTCCTGCTCGGGCGAGACCCGGACCGACCGGTCCTCCCGAGCGCGGGCGTGCCGGTCGGCCAGAGGACTCTCGTGGAGTTCGTCCCGCAGCCGGGCGAGGCGTCGCCGCAGCTGGGTCGGCGTCATCGAGGCGGCCAGTCCCGCGGCGCGCTCGTCGAACTCCGGGAGGGTGGCCGGCGGCAGGGTGGCCGCGACTCCGCAGATGATCTGCCCCGCCTCCCAGCGCAACCGCGCCTCGGCCAGCGCGGCGCGCGTGCAGGGCAGGTGGTCGACCAGCAGGCGGGCGTGCTCGAGCTCGCGCGCGGCCACACGCTCGGACACGGCGAGTGCGACGGCGAGCTCGGCCCGGACCGAGCGCTCCACGAGGTCGCGCGACTCGGCGGGAGACCCGCCGCGCGCGAACGCCTTCGGGCGACGCAGAGCAGCCGTGTACGCCTCGTGCAGCGCCTCGGCGGAGGCGAGGTGGAGCGGAGCCGCCGAGCGGGCGAGCAGCGCCGCGCGGTCGCCGAGGGCGCGGACCTCCTCGAGTCCCTGCCGCATCCCATCCGCCATACCCGTATTGAACCAGCGACCACCGACACGCGGGCCGCAGGTGCGCCCGATCGGGAGGACCCGCTTCCGGAAGACGCCTGTGGAGGAGCTTCTGTCGAGAATCTCGACCCGCGCCACACCGCGAAACACCGGCGAAACGTCCGTCGCATAGGCTCTCCGGGTGAAACGACTGTTTCTCTCCCGCTCGTGAAGAGGTGGCCCATGACCGCGCCCGCACCGTTCCTCCCCGTCGATCCGCCGCCGCGCCTGCTGATGGGGCCGGGCCCGATCAACGCGGATCCGCGCGTCCTGCGTGCGATGTCGGCGCAGCTGGTCGGGCAGTACGACCCGTTCATGACGGCGACGATGACGGAGACGCAGGAGCTGTACCGGCAGGTGTTCCGCACCCGCAACGAGAAGACGATGCTCGTCGACGGCACGAGCCGTGCGGGCATCGAGGCGGCGCTGGTCTCGATGCTGGAGCCGGGCGACCGCGTGCTCGTGCCGGTCTTCGGGCGGTTCGGGCACCTCCTCCGGGAGATCGCGGAGCGCTGCGGCGCGGAGGTGCACGTGATCGAGGCCGAGTGGGGGCAGGTCTTCCCCGTCTCGGCGATCGCCGAGGCCCTGGCCCGGGTGAAGCCGAAGATGCTGGCCGTGGTCCACGGCGACACGTCGACCACCATGGCGCAGCCGCTGGAGGAGCTCGGCGCCCTCTGCGAGAAGCACGGCGCCCTCTTCTACACCGACGTCACCGCCTCCGTCGCGGGCAACGCCTTCGCGACCGACGAGCTCGGGCTCGACGCGGTCACCGCGGGGCTCCAGAAGTGCCTGGGCGGCCCGTCCGGATCGGCTCCCGTCACCTTCTCGGAGAAGGCCGTCGCGGTGATCGAGTCGCGCAAAAGCATCGAGGCGGGGATCCGCGACGAGGGCGACACTGTCAGCGCCCGCCGCGTCCGCTCCAACTACTTCGACCTCGGCATGATCTTCGACTACTGGGGGCCGCGCCGCCTCAACCACCACACCGAGGCGACCACGATGCTCTACGGCGCGCGCGAGTGCGCCCGCATCGTCGTCGAGGAGGGCCTGGACGAGACCGTCGCCCGCCACGCGCTGCACGGGTCGGCGATGCTCGCCGGAGTCCGCGGCCTCGATCTCGAGGTGTTCGGCGACGTCGGGCACAAGATGACGAACGTCGTCGCGGTGCGCATCCCGCAGGGCGTGAACGGGGACGCGGTGCGCGGGGAGATGCTCGCCGACTTCGGCATCGAGATCGGCACGTCCTTCGGGCCGCTGCACGGGAAGGTCTGGCGCATCGGCACGATGGGCTACAACGCCCGGACGGACGCGGTGCTGACCACCCTGGCGGCGCTGGAGACGGTGCTGCGCCGCGCGGGCGCCTCCGTGCCGGTGGGCGGCGGAGTCGCGGGGGCCTACGAGGTCTACGGGGCGGCACGCGCATGACCGGCACCACCACGGACCCCGCCACCACGACCGCGCCCCCCGCCGCC
>NZ_PSVA01000017.1:0-76036 GCF_002932155.1 Rathayibacter sp. AY1F9
CGGGCGGCCTCGGAGCCGGCCGATGGCTGACTCCCCCCGCCGCGGAGCCCCCGCACCCGACTCCGAGGCCGCCCGCGTCTACCGCCACCTCAAGGAGGTGTTCGGCGCCGACGGCCCGCGCCGCATCCGGAAGACCGTCGAGCGCGCCGAGCCCAAGGGCGACGCGATCCCGTTCGGCAAGGGCCGCGACCCGCACGACCTCGGCGACGTCCTCGACTCCCTCACCGTGAAGCTCGGCTGGACGGCGCCGCTGACGCAGGGCGACCTGATGTCGTCGTGGACGGCGATCGCCGGCGAGGAGACCGCGAAGCACTCGACTCCGGTGGGCGTCGTCGACGGCGTGCTGACGGTCGCGTGCGAGTCCACGGCGTGGTCGACGCAGCTCCGGCTGATGCGGATCGAGATCATGAACCACATCGCCGTGAACTTCCCCGACGCGGGCATCGCGTCGATCCGTTTCCAGGGCCCGGACGTCCCGAACTGGAAAAAGGGTCCCAGGTCGATTCCAGGGCGTGGTCCGCGCGACACCTACGGCTGAGGACGCATTTTCGGTCGACCGCCGATCTTTCGCGCCTCAGATCGCCGTCCAGCGCTTCGGATCGACCCGGCACGCGGTAGAATGGAGGGCCGCCGAACCGCAGTGACGCCGCCGCGCGGGCGATCTCCAGATCACCGTGCGCGTCGCGACGGACCGTCAGAGGAGAACTCCACAGCTATGACTCACGAGCCGAACGACTCCACGTCACCCGCAGCGAACGACCTGGACGCGAACGGCTCAGCAGCCCCCTCCGCTCCGCACGAGAGCATGTCGACCAAGTCGTCCGGCGACTACGGCGCGAACCAGATCCAGGTCCTCGAGGGCCTCGAGGCGGTCCGCAAGCGCCCCGGCATGTACATCGGATCCACGGGTCCGCGCGGTCTGCACCACCTGGTCTACGAGATCGTCGACAACGCCGTCGACGAGGCGCTCGCGGGCTACTGCGACAACATCGAGATCCTGATGCGCGCCGACGGAGGCGTCACCGTCTCCGACAACGGCCGCGGCATCCCGGTCGACATGCACCCGACCGAGGGCATCTCCACGGTCGAGCTGGTCCTCACCGTGCTGCACGCCGGCGGCAAGTTCGGCGGCGGCGGCTACGCGGTCTCCGGCGGCCTGCACGGCGTCGGCTCCTCCGTGGTCAACGCGCTGTCGACGCGCCTCGACGTCGAGGTCAAGCGCCAGGGCGCCGTGTACCGGATGAGCTTCACCGACGGAGTGCCGGACGCCCCGCTCGAGAAGGGCGAGGCCAGCGACGAGACCGGCACGACGATCACCTTCTGGCCCAACGCCGGCATCTTCGAGACGGTCGAGTTCGACTACGAGACCCTGCGCGCGCGCTTCCAGCAGATGGCGTTCCTCAACAAGGGCCTGCGCATCGCGCTGACCGACCAGAACGAGGTCGAGTTCGAGGGGGAGGGCGAGAACGAGACCGAGGGCGACCGGACCGACGTCTTCCACTACGAGAAGGGCCTCGTCGACTACGTCGAGTACATCAACTCGCTGAAGAAGTCGGACCTCGTGCACTCCGAGATCATCGATTTCGAGTCCGAGGACACCGAGCGCCGCATCTCGCTCGAGGTCGCCATGCAGTGGACCACGGCCTACACCGAGAGCGTCCACACCTACGCGAACACCATCAACACCCACGAGGGCGGCACCCACGAGGAGGGCTTCCGCGCCGCGCTGACCACTCTGGTCAACCGCTACGCGCGCGCGAACAACCTGCTCAAGGAGAAGGACGAGAACCTCTCGGGCGACGACATCCGCGAGGGCCTCACCGCCGTCGTGTCGATCAAGCTCGGCGAGCCGCAGTTCGAGGGCCAGACCAAGACGAAGCTCGGCAACACCGAGGCGAAGGCGTTCGTGCAGCGCGTGGCCGGCGAGCAGCTGGCCGACTGGTTCGACCGCAACCCGAGCCAGGCCAAGGACATCATCCGCAAGGCGATCCAGGCGGCCTCGGCCCGCATGGCGGCGCGCAAGGCGCGCGAGACCGCCCGCCGCAAGGGCCTGCTCGAGGGCGGCGGCATGCCGGGCAAGCTCAAGGACTGCCAGTCCAAGGACCCGTCGATCTCCGAGATCTTCATCGTCGAGGGCGACTCGGCGGGAGGATCCGCGGTGCAGGGCCGCAATCCCGAGACGCAGGCGATCCTCCCCCTCCGCGGGAAGATCCTCAACGTCGAGAAGGCCCGGCTCGACCGCGCTCTCGGCAACAACGAGGTCCAGGCGATGATCACGGCGTTCGGCGCCGGCATCGGCGAGGACTTCAACCCCGACAAGGCGCGGTACCACAAGATCATCCTGATGGCCGACGCCGACGTCGACGGCCAGCACATCACGACGCTGCTGCTGACGCTCCTCTTCCGCTACATGCGCCCGCTGATCGACCTCGGCTACGTCTACCTCGCGCAGCCGCCGCTGTACCGCCTCAAGTGGTCGAACTCCCCGCACGAGTACGTCTACAGCGACCGCGAGCGCGACGCCCTGATCGCGCACGGCTCGGCGACCAACAAGCGCATGCCCAAGGAGAACGGCATCCAGCGCTACAAGGGCCTCGGCGAGATGGACTACAAGGAGCTGTGGGAGACCACGATGGACCCCGCCACGCGGACCCTCCTCCAGGTCACGCTCGACGACGCGGCCGCGGCCGACGAGATCTTCTCCACTCTCATGGGCGAGGACGTCGAGTCCCGCCGTTCCTTCATCCAGAAGAATGCGAAGGACGTGCGCTTCCTCGACATCTAGTGGTCGAGGAAGCGGACGTCCTTCGAAAGACGGCGGCCGGGCGGTCCAGTGGACCGTCCTCGCGACCACCTCGAACACGTGACGGCGGCCCTCGATGGGCCGCATCCTCGACCAGAACACGACAGTAGCCCTCACCGGCCCGCACACCTGACACCCAGCGCGACCGCCGCCCCCGCTTCTCCGGGGCACGGACCCACCTGAGAGACCAGAGATCATGGCAGAAGAATCCACCACCCCCACCGGCCCGGACGAGAGCGACGACATCGTCACCGAGACCGGTGTGGTGATCCACGGTCACGACAAGATCGAGCCGGTCGACCTGCAGCTCGAGATGCAGCGCTCCTACCTCGACTACGCGATGAGCGTCATTGTCGGGCGCGCCCTGCCGGAGGTGCGCGACGGCCTGAAGCCCGTGCACCGCCGCGTGATCTACGCCATGTACGACGGCGGCTACCGTCCCGACAAGGCGTTCTCGAAGTGCTCGCGCGTCGTCGGCGACGTGATGGGCCAGTTCCACCCGCACGGCGACTCCGCGATCTACGACGCGCTGGTCCGCCTGGTGCAGCCGTGGAGCCTCCGCTACCCGCTCGCGCTCGGGCAGGGCAACTTCGGCTCCCCCGGCAACGACGGCGCCGCCGCCCCCCGGTACACCGAGACCAAGATGGCGCCGCTCGCGCTCGAGATGGTCCGCGACATCGACAAGAACACCGTCGACTTCCAGGACAACTACGACGGCCGCACGCGCGAGCCGGCGATCCTGCCGGCCCGGTTCCCGAACCTGCTCGTCAACGGCTCCGTCGGCATCGCGGTCGGCATGGCGACCAACATCCCGCCGCACAACCTGCGCGAGGTCGCCGCCGGCGCGAAGTGGGCGCTCGAGAACCCGGACGCGACGCGCGAGGAGCTCCTCGAGGCGCTGCTGCAGCGGATCAAGGGACCCGACTTCCCCACCGGTGCGCAGATCCTCGGCGTCCGCGGCATCCAGGACGCGTACCGCACCGGCCGCGGCTCGATCACGATGCGCGCCGTCGTCTCCATCGAGGAGATCCAGGGCCGCACCTGCCTCGTCGTCACCGAGCTGCCGTACCAGGTGAACCCGGACAACCTGGCGATCAAGATCGCCGAGCTGGTCAAGGACGGGCGCGTCTCGGGCATCGCCGACATCCGCGACGAGACCTCCGGTCGCACCGGCCAGCGCCTCGTCGTCGTCCTCAAGCGCGACGCCGTGGCGAAGGTGGTGCTGAACAACCTCTACAAGCACACGCCGCTGCAGGAGAACTTCGGCGCGAACATGCTCGCGATCGTCGACGGCATCCCGCGCACGCTCTCGCTCGACGGCTTCATCCGCGCGTGGGTCGACCACCAGGTCGAGGTCATCGTGCGCCGCACCCAGTACCTCCTCGACGAGGCGGAGGCGCGGATCCACATCCTGCGCGGCTACCTCAAGGCGCTCGACGCGCTCGACGAGGTCATCGCCCTCATCCGCCGCTCCCCCACCGTGGAGGAGGCGCGCGACGGCCTGATGGAGCTGCTCGACATCGACGAGGTGCAGTCCCGCGCCATCCTCGACATGCAGCTGCGCCGCCTCGCGGCCCTCGAGCGCCAGAAGATCATCGACGAGCACGACCGGATCCAGGCCGAGATCGAGGACTACAAGTCGATCCTCGCGAGCCCGGAGCGCCAGCGCACGATCATCTCGGACGAGCTCGACGAGATCGTCGACCGCTTCGGCGACGACCGCCGCACCGAGATCCTCTTCGGGTTCGACGGCGACATGAGCGTCGAGGACCTGATCCCCGAGGAGGAGATGGTCGTCACCGTCACCCGCGGCGGCTACCTCAAGCGCACCCGGAGCGACTCCTACCGGGCGCAGCACCGCGGCGGCCGCGGTGTGCGCGGCGCGCAGCTGAAGGCCGACGACATCGTCGAGCACTTCTTCGTCACCACTACGCACCACTGGCTCCTGTTCTTCACGAACACCGGCCGCGTGTACCGCGCCAAGACCTACGAGCTGCAGGAGGCCGGCCGCGACGCCAAGGGCCAGCACATCGCGAACCTGCTCGCGCTCGAGCCGGGGGAGCAGATCGCGCAGATCCTCGACATCCGCGACTACGAGGCGGCCCGCTACCTCGTGCTCGCCACGCGCGACGGCCTCGTGAAGAAGACGGCCCTCTCGGAGTACGACACGAACCGCTCCGGCGGCATCATCGCGATCAAGCTGCGCGACGGCGACGAGCTCGTCTCGGCGCTCCTGGTCGAGGAGGACAGCGACGTGCTGCTGGTCTCCCGCAAGGGCATGTCGATCCGCTTCACCGCGTCCGACGAGGCGCTGCGTCCGATGGGCCGCTCCACCTCCGGAGTCCGCGGCATGTCGTTCCGCGGAGAGGACCGCCTCCTCGACGCCAACGTCGTCAGCGACGAGGGCTTCGTGTTCGTGGTCACCGAGGGCGGCTACGCCAAGCGCACCGCGGTCGACCAGTACCGCCTCCAGGGACGCGGCGGGCTGGGTATCAAGGTGGCCAAGCTGGAGGAGAAGCGCGGCGACCTCGTGGGCGCCATCATCACCGGAGAGGACGACGAGGTGCTCGTCGTGCTCGCCAGCGGCAAGGTGGTACGCTCTGCGGTGGCCGAGGTACCGGCCAAGGGTCGCGACACCATGGGAGTCGTCTTCGCACGATTCGCTGAGGACGACCGCATCATCGCACTCGCCAAGAACACCGAACGCAATCTCGACGCCCAGGACGAGGATCCCGACGCCGCGGCGCCGGCCGAGTCCGCCCCGGTGTCGGAGGAGGATGGGTCCGTAGATGAGTAGCACCGTCGCCGAGAAGCTCGCCAGGAAGTCCGCGAAGAGCCCGGCGGCGAAGCAGGTCCGCCTGAAGCTGGTCTACGTCGACTTCTGGTCGGCCGTGAAGCTCTCGTTCCTGCTGGGCCTGACGCTCGCGATCATCACGATCGTCGTCGTCTACCTGGTCTACACGGTCCTGGCCCAGACGGGAGTGTTCGACGAGGTCAACGGCCTCGTGCAGGACATCGCCGGCGCCGAGGCGTTCGACCTCAACACGATCATCTCGCTGCCGCAGGTCATGGGCTTCGCGATCGTCGTCGCGGTGCTGAACACCATCGTCACCACCGCGCTCGGCGCGATCGTGGCGCTGCTGTACAACCTCAGCGTCAAGATCACCGGCGGCCTCCTGGTGGGCTTCACCAACCAGTAGGGCGCACGGTCCGGCCGATTGGGATTCCTGCTCGATGTCGGGTAGAGTCTCCTCTGGCCATTCCGGGGGTATAGCTCAGGCGGTTAGAGCGCTTCACTGATAATGAAGAGGTCCCAGGTTCAAGTCCTGGTACCCCCACCCGGTCCGAACGGCCCGTCACCTCGCGGTGGCGGGCCGTTCGACTCTCGGAGACGGATCGCCCCGTCTCCGGCCCGGGGCCTTAGCTCAGTTGGTAGAGCGCCTGCTTTGCAAGCAGGATGTCAGGAGTTCGAATCTCCTAGGCTCCACACTTCCTCCCCGCTCGCGGGTGCTCCCCCTTCGTCGGCCCTTCTGGTCCACCGGCCCACGGCACTCCGGGTCCTCCGCCGTCGCGGGGTCACCGTGTCGAGGTCTTCGGCGGCCTCTCCTGTCGCCGACCGTGCGGTCCCCGCGATCGAGGTCGCCACTCGGACGGCCGAGTCGCCCGCTCAGCGGTCCACGCAGGCGAGGCCGAGGAACTGCTGGACCGAGAGGGTCTCGGACGTGCCGTCGCGGATGTCGCCGACGATGATCTCACCGACGGAGAGCGTGTCGAACTGCTCGGCCGTGAAGACGACCGGGCGGGCGAGCACGGAGCGGTCGGTCGCGTAGGCGCCCAGCGCGAGGTCGACGCCGAGCGGGAACCGCTCGATCACCGTGTCGGCCGGCCAGACCGTGGATCCGGAGAGGTCGGTCGCGCCCAGCTGCGTGACCGGGGACGGGGAGACCCAGCGGGTGACCCTCCGCAGCCCGTCGCCGATGGTCAGGGGGGCGGAGTCGGAGGCGGCGAGGTCGAGGCCGTCGACGGACCCCGAGCACACGACGACGACCCCGAGGACCTCGCCTCGCTCGCCGCCCCGTCCGAGCCCGACCGCGGCCGTGGTCACCGGCTCCTCGGAGGCGCACCCCGAGAGCGCGAGGTTGCCGAGCAGAACGACGGTGCTCGCGAGCGCGGCGCGACGGTGCATGGGTCCTCCCGCGGCCACCCTACGCGGGCAGGGCGAGGGCCAGAGCGGCGAGAGCCTGCGGAAGGGAGGGAGCGCCCTCCGCTCGGAAGACCACCTCTCCGGCCGTGTCCCGCACGACGACCGTGGGGGTCGAGCGGATGCCGGCGGCCTCGGCCTCGACGGGGTGGAAGGCCACGTCGCGCTCGCGGATCTCGGCGGCGGGGACGAGCTCCGCGGCGCGCTCCAGCACCGAGCGCGCGGCATGGCAGGCGCCGCAGAAGGCGGAGGTGTAGAGCTCGACGATCACGACGAAGGGAACGCCGGGGCGCGGCCGGGGATTCCCGGGCACCGTCAGCGGAGGAGCCAGGCCTCGTTCATGGTGAGGGCCGCGTCGACGAGCTCGACGCGCTCCAGCTCCTCGACGTCGCTCAGGGGGAACCAGGCGGCGGCGTCCGTGGAGCCGTCCACCTCGTGCGTGAGCTCCCCGCCCACGATGCGGGCGCGGTACACGACGCGGATGGCGTGCAGGGGGCCGGCCTCGGGGTCGCTGCGGCGGTGCGCGGGGATCACGTGCGAGTCCACGCCGATGAGGGCCTCGAGCTCGGCACGGTAGCCCGTCTCCTCGAAGATCTCGCGGACCGCGGCGTCGGCGGGCGACTCGCCCTCGTCGATCCCGCCGCCCGGAAGCGTCCAGGCCGACCAGGGGCCCTGGCTCCAGTGCGCGAGCAGCATCCGCTCACCGTCGATGATCACGCCGTACGCGGCGACCCGGATGTCCACCGCAGAAGCCTAACCCGGGCATGCAAAGGAGCCGGACCCCTTGAGGGGCCCGGCTCCAGCGACGAGAACGTCAGGAAGCGGTCGAGGCCGCGTTCTGCGCGGCGCTCTGCGGCTCGTCCTCGGCGACCCACAGCTCGTCGTCGGCGCGGAACGTCTGCCAGACGGCGTAGCCGATGCCGCCGACGGCAACCAGCGCGGCGCCGATCGCGAAGACCGTGCCGACCTTGCTCTTCTTCTTCGGGGGAGTGGTGAGCTCCTCCCAGCGCGCCTTCGAGATCTCGGCGAGCTTCGCGCGGTTCTTCGAGTCCTTGGCGGCCTCGAAGGCGGCGGCGGCCGTGCCGCCCACAGCGGCGAAGGTCGGGACGACCTTGTGCTTGTAGGCGTGGCGGGCCGAGGAGTACGTGCCCTCGACGGCCGAGACGCCGTTGTCGTAGACCGGCTTGACGCGCGAGTCGTACGTGTCCTTGACGAAGGGGACGAGCTCCTTCTTGGCGTACTTCGACGCGTGGCGGCGGCTCTTCTCGAGCACGGAGGCCGCGTGCGCCAGCACCTCCTGCTGCTCGCCCCAGACCGCCTCGGCGTTCTTGCGAAGACGCTTGAGGTCCTTCTTGTGCTTACGTGACAGACCCATGTTGGTCCTCCATCGGCTACGAGCAGCGAACGCCTCAATACTGCCACTCATCGATCGGCGTCCGCATCGCGCACCCAGCGCATTGACACCGGGCGTTGCAGGGGCCTACAGACGCGCTGTGCGAGAATCCGAGCATGCCTTTGCACACCGCAGTCGCGACGTTCCACACCAACAAGGGCGACATCGTCGTCAACCTCTACGGGAACCACGCTCCCAAGACGGTCCGCAACTTCGTCGGTCTCGCGACCGGCGACATCGAGTGGACCCACCCCGCCACGGGTGCGAAGACGAAGGAGCCGCTCTACAACGGCACCGTCTTCCACCGCATCATCCCCGACTTCATGCTCCAGGGCGGCGACCCGCTCGGCCAGGGCATCGGCGGCCCGGGGTACCAGTTCGACGACGAGATCAACTCGGAGCTCGACTTCACCCAGCCCTACATCCTCGCGATGGCGAACGCCGGCAAGCAGGCGGGCCGCGGCACCAACGGCTCGCAGTTCTTCATCACCGTGGCGCCGACCACCTGGCTCCAGGGCAAGCACACCATCTTCGGCGCCGTCGCCGACGAGGAGTCGAAGAAGCTCGTGCAGTCGCTCTCGGCTGTTCCCACCGACGGCCGTGACAAGCCGCTCGAGGACGTCGTGATCGAGAGCGTCGAGATCACCGAGGTCTGATCGCCTCATCCACCACTCATTCGAGGGCCGGGTCCGTCAGGGCCCGGCCCTCGTTCTCCCCGGAGGCACGTCCGTGACCCAGGTTCCGCCGAGCAGCATCTACTCCTGCTACCGACACCCCGACCGGCAGAGCTTCGTGCGCTGCCAGCGGTGCGGCCGCACCATCTGCGGCGAGTGCCAGACGCCGGCTCCGGTCGGCGTGATCTGCCCGGACGACATGGCGCAGCAGCGCGCCACCGCACCGCGCACCCGCGGTCCCCTCCTCTCCCGCGTGCGGGCCATGACCCGTGCCGACCAGCCGACGGTGACCTACGCGATCATCGCGCTCTGCATCGTGCTGTGGATCGTCGAGATCCTCCCCTTCGTCGGCGGGCCGGCGGTCAACGCGCTCCTGTACGCCCCCGCCTACACGCTCCCCGGCTTCGGCGCCGGCTTCGAGCCGTGGCGGATGCTCACCTCGGTGTTCCTCCACAGCACGTCGCTCTTCATCGTCATCCCGTTCCACCTGGTGCTGAACATGTACACGCTGTGGGTGTTCGGCATGGTGCTCGAGCGCATGCTGGGCCGCGGGCGCTACCTCACCCTCTTCCTCCTGAGCGGTTTCGCCGGATCGGTGGGCGTCCTGCTCCTCGCGAACCCGTTGACCCCGGTGATCGGCGCCTCCGGTGCGATCTTCGGGCTGATGGGCGCGTACCTGGTGATCCTCCGGCACCTGGGCGGTCAGGCGTCGCAGCTGCTGGTGCTGGTCGGACTGAACCTCGTCATCGGCTTCCTGCCCGGGATGAACGTGGCGTGGCAGGCGCACGTCGGCGGTCTGGTGGCGGGCGCGCTCATCGGGCTGGTCTTCACGAAGACGCGGCAGCGCGCCCAGCGGCGCACGCAGAACCTCCTCGTCGGGCTCATCGGAGTCGGACTGGTCGCGATCACCGCCGGCGCCTACGTCCTCGGCTGATCCCTCCCCCTCCCGCAGCGGCGGGTCCGGCAGTGCCTCGCGCACTCCCGGGCCCGCCGCTTCGTCGTTCCCGTGGCGACCGTCTCCACCGCTGTCCACAGGTGCTCTCAACAGGTGGGGAGGAAGTTATCCACAGAGTTGTTAACACTGGGGAGAACGTCCCGGGTGTCCTCCTCGGGAGGACGATCCGGGGACGGCGGCGCGTCCGAGGACCGGCGGACTGGTGCGGATCCGGGCCCTCCTCACCTCGAGCAGGCCAGCGCGGCGGGGACCGCGGAGTTCTCCACAGGAGATTCCACAGCTGGGGATAATTACAGCGGTGTAGTTCTCCGGCGGACGGCCACCAGGGCCGTCGCCTCACGGTCGTTGTCGCGGTGCAGCGAGGTGGCGAACCCGGCCGCCTGGAACGCCGAGGCACTCGCCGCGGCCTGATCCGCGCCGACCTCGATCACGACGACGCCGTGGGGTGCGAGCCACGCCCCCGCCTCCTGAGCGATACGGCGGTGCAGGGCGAGCCCATCCGACCCGCCGTCGAGCGTGAGCATCGGCTCGTGCACCCGGGCCTCCGGCGGCATGAGCGCGATCGCCGCGGTGGGGACGTAGGGGGCGTTGACGACCACGACGTCGATCCGCCCGCGCTCACTCCGGGGGAGCGCGTCGAAGAGGTCGCCCTCGTGGACGTCGCCGCGGCCTGCGAGCGTGCGGCGCGCGCAGGCGACGGCGGCGGGGGAGAGGTCGGCCGCGAGCAGGCGGACGTCCGGCCGCTCCTCCGCGATCGACCGGGCGAGCGCGCCGGATCCGCAGCAGAGGTCGAGCAACACCGCGCCGTCCGGGAGGACCTCCAGGGCGCAGTCGACCAGCCACTCGGTGCGCACGCGGGGCACGAAGACGCCGGGTGCGACGGGGACGCGCAGGCCGCGGAAGGCGACCCAGCCGAGGATCTGCTCGAGGGGCTCGCCCGTCTCGCGGCGACGGAGCAGCAGCTCGAGGTCGGAGGGGGAGTCGGCGGCCTCCTCGAGCAGGCCCGCCTCCTCCTCAGCGAAGACGCAGCCGGCGGTGCGCAGACGCTCCACCGACGACGAACGCCCCGTCGGCGGACCGGACGGGGCGTCGTTCACGACTGGGGGAGGCTCAGCGCCAGCGCGTCGTCATCAGGAAGCCGATGAACGCGATGCCGAAGCCGATCAGGATGTTGAGGTTGCCGAGATCGGGGATCGGCAGGGTGCCCTGGCTCACGTAGAAGACGATGATCCAGGCGAGTCCGAGCAGCATGAAGCCGAACATCACCGGCTTGAACCAGACCGGATTCGGTGCGTTCTCGCCGGTCCGGGCCTCGTCGCGCTCGGGCTTCGGGCTCTTCGTCGCTCGTGCCATGCCGACCACTGTACCTGGCGGAGGCTCCGGGCCGGGAGCGCCGGGGCTGCGCGGGTGCTGTGCGGACTCGCGGAGCGGCCGGTGCAGGCGCTCGAGTGGTCCCATCGGCCCTCCTCAGGCGGCGACTCGGGAGGGCTCTCCACAGGTCCGGATCATGCGCCACAGCCGGTCACGGCTCGCGCCTAGACTCGTCGCATGACCGCCCAGAACCCCGACGGGGCGGCTCTGCGGCCGCGAGCGAAGCGACGGAGGGCCCGCCCGGTCCGACGACTCTCGTTCTTCGGAGTCGTCGGCGAGCTCCTGATGACCGCCGGCGTCCTGGTCCTGCTCTTCCTGGCCTGGCAGCTCTGGTGGAACGACGCGGTGATCGCGGGCCGGCAGACGACGCAGGCCGCGGAGCTCCGCGAGACCTGGGGCGATTCCTCTCCGGCACCGCAGCCGACCGAGGCCGCCCCGACGGAGCCGGTCGTCGCGTCGGTCGCCGCCCTCGACACCTCCTTCGGCAACCTCTACATCCCGCGCTACGGCGAGGGGTGGGTGCGCACGATCGCCGAGGGCATCGACGCCGAGAACGTGCTCGACGAGGGGAGCATCGGCCACTACCCCGGGACGCAGATGCCCGGGCAGGCCGGCAACTTCGCGCTCGCCGCGCACCGCAGCGCGTACGGCGGAGGCATGCACTTGATCGACGAGCTCCAGCTCGGCGATCCGATCTACATCGAGACGGCGGACGGCTGGTACACCTACCGCTTCCGCAACCTCGAGTACGTCCAGCCCTCCGACGTCCAGGTGATCGACCCGGTTCCGTGGACTCCGGACGCGGCTCCGACCGACCGCCTGATCACGCTGACGAGCTGCAACCCGCTCTACTCGACGGCCGAGCGGATCATCGCGTACGGCGTCTTCGACTCGTTCCAGCCGCGGTCCGCGGGCGCCCCCGCCGAGATCGCCGCCTCGCTGGCTCAGGAGGGCTGACCGTGTACGCAGCGCTGTGGCGGCTTCTGCCCGGGCCGTGGTGGGTCCGGCTCCTGATCGTCCTCGTCCTCGTCGCGGCGGTCCTGGTCGCGCTCGACGAGTGGGTGTTCCCCTGGGTGCAGTCGCTCGTGCTCGACCGGAACGTGACCGTCGGCTCGTGACCGGCGGCGCGGCCCCGCGGATCCTGGTCGTCGACCACCACGACAGCTTCGTCTTCACGCTCGTCTCGTATCTCCGCGAGCTCGGTGCCGAGGTCGACGTGGTCGAGTTCGACGACCTCGGGACGACGGCGCTCCTGGCTCTCGCGGAGGAGGCGGACGGAGTCCTGGTCTCACCCGGACCGGGCCGCCCCGAGGACGTCCCCGCGTCGACGGCGCTCGTGCAGCGGGCGGAGGCGACCGGGCGGCCGCTGCTCGGAGTCTGCCTCGGCCACCAGGTGCTCGCCCACGCTCTCGGCGCCCGCGTCACGGAGGCGCCGGAGCTGCTGCACGGCCGGACGTCCGCGGTCCTCCACGACGGAGATCCGCTCTTCGACGGCCTGCCCTCCGGATTCGCCGCGATGCGGTACCACTCGCTCGCGGTCGACGGTGAGAGCCTTCCCGAGGAGCTGCGGGTGACGGCGCGGACACCGGAGGGAGTGGTCATGGCCGTCCGGCACCGGAGTGCTCCGCTCGTGGGCGTGCAGTTCCATCCGGAGTCGGTCCTCACCGAGGGCGGGCGGCGCCTTCTCGAGAACTGGCTGCGCGAGGTGAGGCCGGGCGGAGCATCCGTATCGGCCGACGACACGCCCGGACTCTCGATCCCGGCTCGATGAGGCGGAATTCGCCGGGCTTATCGGGCTCGTTATCGAGTCGGAAGCATTGAGAATGATCAGCGACCACCGTCCCCCGAACGGGGATGCCGCCCTGAGTGCGTTCTCACGTAGAAATCCGCCATCTGACGGCTAAATGACGGCGGGCGGAGGAGAACGCCGCGACAGGGTATGAGCGTGACCTTGTCCACCCCCTTGCGCACCCCCCGATCAGGTGGCGGGATTTGACGGGCTCCCGGCGGAGGATGCGGCCCCTTTTCGCTGCATAATCAGAGGGCGTCGACAGGGGGTCGGCGCCACAAGAGAAGTCCGGGGGGACCAGATGGTCGCATCGATCTCCTGGGCTTTCTCGGGAATCCGAGAGCTCGAGAATCTCGGACCGCGCATCGTCGTCAAACCCGGCACCGTTCCGAGCATCACCGGTTCGGGATTCGGCACCGCCGATCTGAGCGTCGTGCTGATGACGGTCTCGCCTCTGCGCGTCCTCCGCGGGACGTGGCCGGCCGACGACACCTCCTTCCTCACTTTCAGCTTCCTCATCGACGGCTTCGTGCGCATGGTCGCCCCGGACCGAACGGTGCTGCTGCGTCCGGGCTCGATCTCGTACCAGCAGGGGACGACGACGTTCACGACCGAGTCGACGACTCCGGCCACGATCCTCCACCTCTCGCTGCGCGCCGACGAGATGCGCCGCTACGGCTTCGACACGTCGGCCCCGGTCTACGCGCTCGACCCCGACGCCCGGTCCACCCGCGCCGCGTACGCCTTCACGACCGCCTTCGCCCTCGCGGCGGAGTCGGGGACGGGGCTGCCCGGCGAGGGCGAGGTCACCGGCTTCGCCCACGTGGTCAAGCAGCTCCTCACCAGCGCGTTCCTCGCGGCGGCGAGCTCGCAGCCCGGCACCACGAGCGTGCGAGCCGCCACGCTCGGGCGCGCGCGCACGGTCATCGACCGGACGCACCGCACGCCGCGCTGCACTCCGGAGGCGGTGGCCGACGCGGTCAACGTGTCCACCCGCTCCCTCCAGCGGCTCTTCGAGGATGCGGGCACCACGGTCGCGAGCGAGATCGAGCGATCCCGGGTCGCCAGCGCCGTGGAGCTCCTGCGCCGCCGCCCGCGGGAGGTCCCGCTCGAGGCGATCGCCGCCGCGTCCGGATTCTCCTCGGCGGACCACCTCCGCCGTGCGCTCAAGCGCCGCGAGGGGCTCACCCCGAGCGACATCCGCGGCAGGATCGCGCGCCCCGCCGATGGATCGGCAGCCGGCGAGGTCGTGCTGCTCCAGCCCCCGCTCGCCGACGCGCGCAGGGCCTAGCCGTTCAGCTCGGGGCCGTCGGCCCCCGTGGAGCATCGAACCCGACGAGCAACGTCCGGACGAGCCCTTCTCGGCGCGCAGAGCAGCGACCCGGCCTCCACCGGGCACCGTCGGCCGACGCCGCAGCCGCAGCGGGCTGCAGGCCGGGTCAGCCCGCGCAGTATCCGAGCTGGACGGTCGATCCCTGCGGGACGTCGCCCGGAGCCAGGGACTGGGTCGTGATGGGCGGGTTCGCCCGGGTCGCGTCGCAGGTCTCGTCCGGGACCTCGACCCCCACGAGCTGCAGCTTCTCGGAGGCGAGGGTGGCCAGTGCGCTGCTGAGGGACGTCCCGACGAGGTCGGGGAGCGTGACCTGGCCGGAGGAGACCGTGAGGTCGACCGGCGTGCCCGGGGCGACCTGCTGTCCCGCTCCGGGGGAGGCGGAGAGCACGACGTCGCCCGGGACGGTCGGCGAGTTCTCGCGGGTCTGGGAGCCCTCGACGAAGCCGACGGCGGTGAGCGCGTCGATGGCCTCGGCGAGGCTCTGCCCGACGGTGTCCGGCACGGCGACGGGCTGGGGGCCCTGGGACACGACGATGCGGATGACCGTCTCGGGCGCGACGATCGTGCCCGAGCCAGGATCCGTGCGGATCACCTCGCCCTCGGGGACGGTCGAGCTGTACTCCGCGACCTGGCTCGGCACGAGGTCGAGCTCGGTCAGGGTCGACTGCGCGCTGTCGTAGGTGGTCTCGGTGAGGGTGGGGACCTCGCGCGACTGCGACGGCAGCGTCGACGCGGGCTGGAGCGTCAGCACCCAGATCACGAGTGCGGCGACGATCACGGCCAGCACGACGATCGAGGACCAGATCCAGAGGACCGGCGGGCGGCGCTGGGTGCGGACGATCGAGTTGTCCTCGGCCAGCTGGCGGAGGGCGAGCTCGGAGTCGTTGACTCCGCCCTGGCTGCGGGCCGCGAAGAGCGAGGTGGTCAGCTCGTCGATCGGGCGGTGGTCGGGGAGGCGTCCGGCGGCGGCGTCGCGCAGGTCGTCACGGAACTCCGCAGCTCCCTGGAAGCGCTCGTAGCGGTCCTTCGAGAGTGCTCGGGCGACGACCGCGTCGAGTGCTGGGGTGACGGCCGGGTTGATGGAGCTCGGCGCCGGCGGCGTCTCGCTGACGTGCTGGTAGGCGACGGCCACCGGGGTGTCGCCGCGGAAGGGCGCACGGCCGGTGAGGAGCTCGAAGAGCACGATGCCGGCGGAGTAGAGGTCGCTGCGGGCGTCGACCTGCTCGCCCTTCGCCTGCTCGGGGGAGAAGTAGGCCGCGGTGCCGAGGATCGCCGTGGTCTGAGCGACCGTGGCGGCGGAGTCGGAGACGGCGCGGGCGATCCCGAAGTCCATCACCTTCACCTGGCCCGACGGGGTCAGCATGATGTTGCCGGGCTTGATGTCGCGGTGGACGACGCCTGCGCGGTGCGAGTACTCGAGGGCGGTGAGGATGCCCTCCGTGATGCGGACGGCCTCGTCCACGTCGAGGGGGCCCTCCGCGATCAGGTCCTTGAGGAGGCGGCCCTCGATGTGCTCCATGACGATGAAGGGCCGGCGCGACTCGGCGCCGTTGTCGTCGAGCGAGACCTCCTCACCCGCGTCGAAGACCCGGACGATCGTGGGATGCGACATGCGCGACGCGGATTGCGCCTCCTGGCGGAACCGCAGGCGGAAGGCGGAGTCGGAGGAGAGGGAGAGCTTCAGCTCCTTGATGGCGACGGTGCGGCCGAGCCGGGTGTCGGTGCCGAGGTACACCTCGGACATCCCGCCGCGGCCGAGCCGGGGCCCGACCTGGTACCGTCCCGCGATCAGGCGACCCTCATCCGTCACGCGCACGCTCCCGCCCTGTACTTCCGTGTGGTGCGGCCCCGAGGAGCCACGGCAAGTGTACCTATGGGCCCCTGGTGTTCCGGGCGGGGGCGCGACGCGACGGCCGCGAGGCGCCGGGCCGGAGCGGTGCCCCGGCCCGGCGCGCCGCCGCTACTCGGAGGGGGTGGGCGTCGAGGTGGCCTTCGAGGTGGGGGTCGGCGCCGGGGTCGGAGCCGGTTCCTCGACGGTGACGGAGAGGGTGGGCGAGGCCGCCGACTCCGACTCGCCGCAGAGCACGGTGTACGTGACGTCGATCGTGCCCGCCGTGGTGCCGGCCTGGATCGTCGCGGTCGTCGAGTTCGACGGGTTGGTGCTCGTCACGCTCGCGCCCTCGCCGGTCGCGGTCACCCGGTAACCGCTCACGGAGGTTCCGCTCGGGCACTGGTTGTAGTTGCTCCAGGTGACGTTGAACGTCGCGCCCGCCTCGACGCTGGAGGCGGCGGGGGTGACGGTCGGCACGGCGGTCGGTGCGTCCGGGGTCGCGACCTCGGTGAAGACGGAGACCTCGATGGTCGTGCCCTTCACCACGTTCGCGGTGGGGTTCACGTCCTCGACGAGTCCGACCTGCTCGGCGGTGGGGGCGCTCGGGCCGTCCGCGCGGCGGACGCCCATGCCCAGGGCCTCGAGCTCGGTCTCGACGTCGTCGAAGGAGCGCCCGACGTAGTCGGCCTTGTCGATGACGACCGTGTTCGAGGTCGGCGTCGGCGTGGGACTCGGAGTCTCGGACGGCGTCGGCGACGGGGCAGTGCTGGTCGTCGCGGTGGGGGAGGCGGCCGGGTCGCTGCTCCCGCCGGTCGTCAGGGCGAAGATCGTGCCCGCGATGACGACGGCGAGGATCACGATGAGGGCGATCAGCGGCCAGGTCCAGGGGCTGCGCCTGCGCGGCTCCTCGGAGGCCTCGAGCGGCTCCTCGATCGGCACGAACGGAGCGGCGGCCGCGGCCGCGGGCGCGCCGGAGGGGAGCACCGTGGTCGCCTGCGTCGCGCCCTGGTTGGAGGGGAGGACCGTGGTCGCCTGCGTCGCGGGCAGGTCGCTGAGGACCGCGGGGACGGCCAGCGCCGCTCCGCGCACGTCGCCCGAGCGCAGCGCCTGGGCCGCCCGCGCGAGGTGCGCGGCGGTGGCGGGGCGGTCGGCCGGCTTCTTGGCGATGCAGGAGTAGACGAGATTGCGCACCGGCTCCGCGACCGTGACCGGCAGCTCCGGCGGGGTGTCGTTGATCTGCGCCATTGCGATGGCGACCTGCGACTCGCCCGTGAAGGGGCGGCGCCCGGCCAGGCACTCGTACGCGACGATGCCCAGCGAGTAGATGTCGGTGGCGGGGGAGGCGGGCTGGCCGCTCGCCTGCTCCGGGGACAGGTACTGGACCGTGCCCATGACCTGCCCGGTCGCCGTCAGCGGGACCTGGTCGGCGATGCGCGCGATGCCGAAGTCGGTGATCTTGACGCGGCCGTCCGGCGTGATGAGCAGGTTGCCCGGCTTCACGTCGCGGTGCACGAGGCCGGCGGCGTGCGCGGCGTGCAGGGCGAGCGCGGTCTGCGCGACGATGTCGAGGACCTTGTCGGTCGAGAGGACGCGCTCGCGCTCGAGGACGGTCGAGAGCGCCTCGCCGGGGACGAGCTCCATGACCAGGTAGGCCGAGCCGTCCTCCTCGCCGTAGTCGTAGACGTTGGCGATGCCCTCGTGGTTGACCAGCGCCGCGTGGCGGGCCTCGGCGCGGAAGCGCTCGAGGAATCCGGGGTCGCCGAGGTACTCGTCCTTCAGGATCTTGATCGCGATGGTGCGGCCGATGACGAGATCGGTCGCCTGCCACACCTCTCCCATGCCGCCGATGGCGATCCGGGACTGCAGCTCGTAGCGTCCCCCGAAGGTGAGGCCTGTCGTGGGTCTCATTTGTTCAGCACCGCCTCTAGTACCTGTTGTCCGATGGGTGCGGCGATCAGGTTGCCGTACCCGGTCTGGCCGAGCCCTCCACCGTTCTCCACGAGCACGGTGATGGCGTACTGCGGGTCGTCCGCAGGCGCGAAGCCGGTGAACCAGAGGGTGTACGGGTCGTCCCCGCCGTTCTCGGCGGTACCGGTCTTACCGGCCACAGTGACGCCCCCTATTGTTGCATTCGTCGCCGCGCCGCCCTGGACGCTGGCGACCATCATCGCCTTGACGGCGTCCGCGGTCTGCGTGCTCACCGCCCGGCCGAGCGACTTCTCCTGGAACTGCTGCAGCACGCTGAGGTCCTGCGAGCGGATCGAGTCGACCAGGTTCGGCTGCATCACCTCGCCGCCGTTCGCGATCGCCGCGGAGACCATGGCGATCTGCAGCGGCGTCGCACGCACCTCGTACTGTCCGAAGGCGGTGAGGGCCGTCTGGGCGTCGTCCGTCTTCGTCGGGTACGTGCTCGCCTCGACCGACATCGGGATCTCGAGCTCGGTGTCGAAGCCGAACTTCTCGGCCTGCGAGCGGATCGCGTCCGCTCCCAGCTGCACGCCCATCTCGGCCATCGGGACGTTGCAGGAGAGCGAGACGGCGGTGGCCAGCGTGACCGTCTCTCCGGAGCCGCAGAGACCGCCTCCGGAGTTGATCACCTGCGACGAGGAGCCGGGCAGCGTGTACGACTCGACGTTGGGGAAGCTCGAGTCGGCCGTGAAGCGGCCGGACTCGAGGGCGGCCGAGGCCACGACGAGCTTGAAGACGGAGCCGGGCGGGTTGAGCGAGCCGCCGATGGCCCGGTTCACGAGGGGCTCGGAGGAGTCGTCGTTCAGCGCCCGGTAGGCGGCGAGGACGTCGTCGGTGTCGTGGGAGGCGAGCGCGGTGGGGTCGAAGGTGGGCTTCGAGACCATCGCGAGGATGCGGCCGGTGGCCGGCTCCGTCACGACGACGGCCCCCGTGTAGTCGCCGAGCGCGTCGAAGGCGGCCTGCTGGGCGACCGGGTCGATCGAGAGCTCGACCGACGCGCCCTTCGGGTCCTGGCCCGTGACGAGGTTGTTGATCTCGTCGAAGAACTGCGAGTTCGAGGTGCCCGAGAGGTAGTCGTTGAGCGTGCGCTCGATGCCGGTGGTGCCCTGGTTCAGAGTGAAGTAGCCGGTCACGGCGGAGTAGAGCGGGCCGTTCGCGTACTGCCGCTGGAACTTGTAGAGGTCGTCCGACGGCGTCGAGGAGGCGATCGGCTGACCGCCGGCGAGGATCGCACCGCGCTCGGTCGAGAAGCTCTCGTAGAGGGTCCGCGTGTTGCGGCCGTCCTCGTCGAGGGAGTCGGCCTGGATCACCTGGATGGTGGTGGTGGAGAGGAAGAGTGCCACGAACATCGTCAGCACGACGAGGCTCACCCGTTTGAGTTCTCGGTTCATCGACGGATCACACCACCAGACGAGGCTGACTGCGGACTGTGTCGGACAGGCGCAGCAGCACCGCCACGATCATCCAGTTCGCCACGAGGGAGGAGCCGCCGGCGGCGAGGAACGGCGTGGTCAGGCCGGTCAGCGGGATGACACGGGTGACGCCTCCGATGACGATGAAGCACTGCAGAGCGATCACGAACGAGAGGCCGACTCCCAGGAGGCGCCCGAAGTCGTCCTGCCCGGCGAAGCCGATGCGGAACCCGCGCGAGACCAGCAGGAGGTAGAGGCCGAAGATCGCGAAGAGCCCGGCGAGGCCCAGCTCCTCGCCGAGGCTGGCGATGATGTAGTCGGACTGCGGGACCGGCGTGAGATCCGGCATCCCCTGGCCGAGGCCCGTGCCGAGCAGCCCGCCGTGCGCGAGGCCGAAGAGGCCCTGCACGAGCTGGTAGCTGCCGCCCGGATCCGCCCCGTAGCGCTCGGCGCTGAAGGGCTCGAGCCAGTTGGCGAAGCGGTTGCCCACGTAGTCGAGCGTCTGGCTCGCCAGCAGCGCGCCGCCGAGGAACAGGCCGACGCCGATGAGGACCCAGCTGGTGCGGCCGGTCGCGACGTAGAGCATGACCAGGAACAGGCCGAAGTAGAGCAGAGCCGTCCCCAGGTCGCGCTGGAAGACGATGACGCCCATCGTGACCGCCCAGACCACCAGGATCGGGCCGAGGTCGCGCAGGCGCGGGAAGCGCATCCCGAGGACGGTGCGGCCCACCATCGAGAGGGAGTCGCGGTTGCGCACGAGGTAGCCGGCGAAGAAGACCGCGAGGGCGATCTTGGCGATCTCGCCGGGCTGGAAGCTCGCCACGTCGCCGATCCCGATCCACACGCGCGCGCCGCTGACCTCGCGGCCGATGAAGGGCAGGAGCGGCAGCAGGAGCAGCACGATCGCCGCGAACCCGGCGACGTAGGTGTAGCGGAACAGCACGCGGTGGTTGCGGATGACCAGCAGCACCACGATCGCCGCCACGACGGCCAGGGCGCTCCAGAAGATCTGCCGCACCGCCACCGACTCCCAGCCGGTCGCGCCGTCGGCGATGTCGATCCGGTAGATCTCGGCGACGCCCAGGCCGTTCAGCACGGTGGCGATCGGGAGGAGGAAGGGGTCGGCCGCCGGGGCCGCGAAGCGCAGCACGACGTGCACGGCGAGCACGAGCGCCGAGAGGCCGGCGCCCAGCGAGACCAGCGTGGTGTCGATCGAGCCGAGGGCGCCGAGCTGCACGAGCACGATCGCGCCGGCGTCGATGAGGCATGCGCCGATCAGGAGCAGGAGCTCGAGATTGCGCAGCTTCTGGCGGAAGAAGCCCTGCCGCTCGGGGGCGGGGCGGGCGGTGGCCGTGGCGGCGTCCGTCATGGTGCTCCGTTCGCGTCCGTGAGGCGCTCGACGATGTCGACCGCGCCGGCGTAGGAGTCGGCGCTGATCGTCTGCTCCAGCTGCTCGACGTCGTAGGCGCGGAGGGAGTCGAGCGGGATGCCCGTGTCCTCCTTCACCTCCGAGAGCGAGAGCGGGCCGACCGACTGCTGGATGCCCTGGTAGATGATCACGGTGTCCCCGTCGGTGCCGACGTAGAAGCGCGACTGCGTCCAGTCGTAGGCGAAGAGGATCCCGAGGAATCCGATGATGAGCACGAGGGACAGGCCGACGAGCCAGGTGATGCGGCGGCGCAGGTGCCGGCGGCGGTCCTCCTCGATCAGCTCGTCGAGGTAGTCCTCGGACGCGGGCTCGAAGTGGGTGGGGCCCTGCGCGGCGGGAGCGCGGGTGTGCAGGCGGAGGCCGGGGATCCGGACGCGGTTCTGCGAGTCGTCGGTGCTGAAGGGCGTGGGCGCGGCGGCGGATCCGACGACCACCGGCTCCTCCACGGGGGCGAGGATGCGCGCGGTGTCGCCCGCCCCGGGGATGTCGAGGACGACGACGGTGACGTTGTCCGGGGCGCCGTGCGAGAGGCTGTCGCGGATCAGGCGGTCGGCCACCTGCTGGGCGGTCTCGTCGCGGCTGAGCTCCTTGAGGATCTCGTCGTGCGGGACGACGCCGGAGAGGCCGTCGGAGCAGATCAGCCAGCGGTCGTGCGGCTCGGTCTCGAGCGTGAGCGTGTCGATCTCGGGGTTGGTGTGCACGTCGCCGAGGACCCGCATCAGGACGGAGCGGCGCGGATGCGTCATCGCCTCCTCCTCCGTGATGCGGCCGGAGTCGACGAGGCGCTGCACGAAGGTGTGGTCCGTCGTGACCTGCTCGAGCCGGCCGTCGCGGAGGACGTAGATGCGGGAGTCGCCGATGTGCGCGATCGCCACCGACTCGCCGACGCGGGCGATCGCGCTGACGGTGGTGCCCATGCCGGTGAGCTCGGGGTGGTCGACCACGGCGTCGGCCAGCAGGGTGTTGGCCGCCAGCAGGGTGCGCTTGAGCTCGTCCTCGGCCTCGTAGGTGGAGGCGTAGACGCGGTCCGCCTCCGCGATGCGCTTGATCGCGATGGAGGAGGCGACGTCGCCGCCCGCGTGGCCGCCCATGCCGTCGGCGACGACGAAGAGCTGCCGGCCCGCGTAGCCGGAGTCCTGGTTGTTCGAGCGGATCCTGCCGACGTGCGAGACGGCGGCGCTCTCGCGCACCGCGCCGTGGCCGGAGCCGCTCTCCGGAGTGGGGGCCACGCGCTACGACCGCCGCAGTTCGAAGGTGGTGGTGCCGACCTTCACGGGCGTGTCCAGCGGCACCTTGGTGGGCGCGCCGACGCGGCGGCCGTCGAGGAAGGTGCCGTTGGTGGAGTCGAGGTCCTGGATCATCCACTCGTCGTTCCAGAGGAGCAGGCGCGCGTGGTGGGTCGAGGTGTAGTCGTCGCGGATGACCAGCGTCGACTCCGCGGAGCGGCCGATCGTCAGCGGGTCGCCGGTCAGCTCGAGCTCGGTGCCCCGCTTGGGGCCCGAGGTGATCACGAGGCGCTGCGCCGTGTGGACCGTGGCGGCGCCTCCCTGCTCGGCGCGCTCGGCGGCGGCCTCTCGGCTCCTCCGGGCCGAGGGGGCCGACGGAGAGGCGGGCTGCGCGGGCGTGGGAGCCGCGGCGGCCGCGGCGACCACGGGCTGGGCCGCCGTCACGAACGGGGCCTCGGGGGACGCGGCCTGCGCGCCGGGCGGCAGCTTGCGCACGCGCTGCCCGAACAGGTCGGAGCGCAGCGCGTAGACGATGCCGAACACGAAGAACCACAGCAGCGCGAGGAACGCGATGCGCAGGAGGAAGAGAGTGAGCTCGCTCATAGCCGGTCGTCCCAGAATCCCTCGGAGCCGCGTCCGGCTGCCCTGCCGGACGACGGGCGGTCGGTGCGTGCGGGCGCGGAGCCCTGCACGACGCGGTAGACGATCGAGGTGCGCCCGATCGTGATGGTCTGCTCGGGGGCCAGGGGCGCCTGCGTGACGGGCCGGCCGTCGAGCTTGGAGCCGTTCGTGGACCCGAGGTCGTGCACCTGGGCGCGGGAGCCGTCCCAGAGGATCTCGACGTGCTTGCGGGACGTGCCCGAGTCGTCGACGGTGATGTCGGCGTCGCTGCCGCGGCCGATGACGGTGCGCGCCTTCGTGATCGGGTGGCGCCGGCCGTCGATGTCGAGGACGGGCGTGTAGGCGACGGTGCCCTTCACGCTGCGGGAGTCGACCTCGACCATGCCGTCGCTGAGCGCCGGATCGACGGCGAGGGAGATGTCGATCGGGCCGGGGAAGCGGAAGCCCTGCTTGGTGGCGTGCTCGGTGGCGACCGTGGTGAGTTCGTCGATCAGCGTGGCGCCGAGGCGCTGCATCCGGTCGAGGTCGGTCGCGGACATCCGCAGGACGAGGCTGTTGGGGACGAGGATGCGGTCGCGGCTGACCACGGCGGCGGAGGTGTCGAGCTCCCGGCGGAGGGCGGAGGCGAGCTCGACCGGCTGCAGACCCGACTTGAAGGTCCGCGCGAACGCGCCGTTGACGACGCGCTCGAGTCCCTTCTCGAAGTTGTCCAGTATGCCCACAGTCTTCCGATCTTCCGGTTCTTCGCCTTCTCGGCGGTCGCGCACGGATCGAGATGTCTGCGCGCCCGTCGCCGCTTCCTCTTCTTGGTCTGCGCCGCGCACGGCTACGGGCATGTTACTGGGATGGTCTGGATGCGCGATCCTCCGCGGTGGTTTCGCGGCCGGAGTGCCGTGTGCGCGCTCTCACCGGGGCGGCTCGGCGGCGGCTCCCGGGGGAGCGGCGGCCCGGGACGGTGAGCGCCGGTTCGGCTCGGGGGCCGGGGGATGCTACGATTTCTCGTCGGCGCTTCGGTGCCGCTGGTGAGCGCGAGTGGCGGAATAGGCAGACGCGCACGGTTCAGGTCCGTGTGCCCGAAAGGGCGTGGGGGTTCAACTCCCCCCTCGCGCACCAGAGTTCACGAGAACCGGAGTTCGAGAGAACCGGGTTCGAGAGAACCAGAGGAGAAGCCCCCGATCGGATGTCCGGTCGGGGGCTTCTCCCGTTCCCGGGTGCGGTGCGCCGCGGGGCGGGCTCCTGTCGTGTCGTTCTCGCGGACGGCGTCCCGCGGAGGGGCGGTGTTCACCGGGAGGTCGGCGCGAGGTCGTCCGGCGCGGGCACGCTCGCGGGGTGATCGCCCTCCGTGCCGACGTGTCCGCCCTCGATACGCAGGCGCTGCCCGAGCTGCTCCGACGCCTCCGCCGGCACCGGAGCGTGCAGGTGGGGGAGTGCCAGTGGATCGCGGTGCTGCCCGGATCGGGCCCGGTGCTGCTGACGGCCGGCGACCGGCTCGTGCTCGACCTGCTGATCGAGCGGCGCGCGCTGCTCCCCGTGGTGATCGACGCGCTCGAGGCGGAGCTGCGCAGCGGCGGCTTCCGCGAGCGGATCGCGCTGAGCTGGAGCACGCCGGACACGGTGCCCGTGCTGCTGCGCTGACGAGCCGCGGTCAGCGGCGGGTGAGCTCCACGACCGGGATGATGCGGGTGGTGCGCTTCTCGTAGTCGAGGAAGCCGGCGGAGGCGGTGGTGAAGCGGGCCCAGCCGGCGTCGCGCTCCTCCCCGGCGAGGACGCGCGCCCGGACGTCGACGGTGCCGTCGTCGGGGGTCTCGATCGCCAGGTCCGGGTGGGCGACCATGTTGTGGAACCAGGCGGGGTGCTTCGGCGCACCGGCGGCGGACGCGGCGAGCAGCCAGACGTCCTCGGAGGGGTGCAGCGCCATCAGCGGAGTCACGCGCTCCTCACCGGAGCGGGCGCCGCGGTGGTGCACCAGCACGAGGCTCCTCCCGAAGCCGCCCGTGGTCACGGTCCCGCCGTTCGCGCGGAACTCCTCGATGATCGTGTCGTTCCAGTCGGCCATGCTCGTCCTCCTCGACGCGGTGCCGGCACTCGAGTGCCGGGGTCAGGCGCGGGCGCCCAGAGCGTCCTCGCGGCTGCTGCTCCCACCCGGCGGCTGTGCGCCCCCGGTGACGGCGGCGGGATCCGCCAGCGCCCGCCGCCAGGGTAGCTCCGCGGCGCCGACGAGTTCCAGCCTCGAGCGCAGGGCCGCGCGCTCGATCCGCACGCCGCGCGCGAGGTCGCTCAGGGCGCGGGCCGAGACGCGGGCGGCGAGGCGCTCGCGGTCGACGGTGAGCAGCGAGCCGAGGAAGCCGCCGAGCACGACCGCGGTGGGGTTGAAGAGGTTGATGTAGGTGGACAGGCCCTCCGAGAGCAGGTCGACCTGGCGGGCGACCTCGCCCAGGACGGCGGGGTCGCGGGAGGTGCCCAGGGCGATGTCGAGCTCGTCCTGGTCGAGGACGCGGGCGCCGAGGACGTCGAGGAGGGAGCGCATCCGGACCTCGGCCTCCAGGCAGCCGCGCCGGCCGCAGCCGCAGAGGCGGCCGTTCGTGGCGACGAGGGTGTGGCCCAGCTCGGCCGCGAACCCCGAGGAGCCCTGGAGCGGGACGCCGCCGATGATGACTCCTCCGCCGATGCCGCCCGCGCCGCCGGTGACGTAGACCACGTCGGCCACGCCGTGCGCGGCTCCGAAGAGGGACTCGCCGATGGCGCCGAGGGTCGCGTCGTTGCCGACGGCGACCGGGAGGTCGAGGGCGCGGCTCAGCTGAGTGGCGAGGTCGACGTCGCGCCAGCCCAGGTGCGGGGCGCGGTGGACGAAGCCGGAGTCGGCCTGGACGAGGCCGGGGACGGCGACGCCCGCGCCGACCAGCGTGCGCAGCGACTCCCGCTCGGAGCGGAAGCCCTCGACGATTCCGGTGACGACGCGGACCACCGTGGCGGGGCTCGCGGGCTTGGGGGTGTCGAAGCGGACGCGGCGGAGCAGCTCGCCGTGCAGCCCGACGAGGCCGACGATGATCGCGTCGGTGTCGAGGTGGACGCCCACGGCCGCGAACCGGTCGCCGGGGACGACGGTGGCGCTGGGGCGGCCGATGCGGCCGTCGGGCGCGGTGGTCTCCTCCGCCACCCAGCCGAGCTCGCTCAGCTCGCCGACGAGGTTCGCGACGGCGGAGCGGTTCAGCCCGGTGAGGCGGCCGAGCTCGGCGCGGCTGGTGGGACCGGAGCGGTGCACCAGCGTCGCGAGGCTCGCGAGGTTCGTGCGGCGCAGCAGCGCGTTGCTGGAGGCTCCGACTGCTCCTGCCATGATCGCCTGCCTGTCGCTGGACCCCGACGGGTCTCGGATGCACTCGGGCGCGGCTCCCCCGAGGAGAAGCCGCGCCCGAGAACTGTAGAAGAGAAGGACGAGGAGCGCCGCTGGGCGGCGCCCGGCGTTCGCCTAGCGGCCGCCGGCGCGGCGCTTGTTGAAGATGTCGAACGCCACCGCGAGCAGGAGCACGAAGCCCTTGATCGCCATCTGCCAGGCCGCGTCGACCGAGAGGATGGAGAGGCCCATGTTGAGCACGCCCATCACGAGTCCGCCGATGACGGCTCCGACGACGGTGCCCACGCCTCCCTGGACGGCGGCGCCGCCGATGAAGACCGCGGCGATCGCGTCCAGCTCGTAGTTCTGTCCGGCCGAGGCGACCGCACCGCCGGCGCGGGCGGTGCTGACGATGCCCGCGACTCCGGCCAGTGCGCCCATGTTGACGAAGATGAAGAAGTTGACCCACTTCGTCTTGACGCCGGACATCATCGCGGCGAACAGGTTGCCGCCCATCGCGTAGATGTGGCGGCCGAAGACCGTCCGGCCGAGCACGAAGCTGTAGGCGAGGATCAGCACGGCGAGCACGATCAGGATGATCGGGGTTCCGCTGTAGCCGGCGAGCAGCCAGGAGAGGGCCATGATCGCGATGACGGCGATGGCCGACTTCGCGACCAGCGAGCCGATGGGCTCTCGGGGCAGCTCGAGGCGGCGGAGGGTCGCGCGGCTGCGGAGCTGCTGGGCCACGAGGACGACGCAGACGATCAGGCCGAGGACCAGGGTGAGCGCGTCGCGCCCGGCGATGCCGCCGAGGACGCCCGGGAGCCAGCCGGCGCCGATCGCGGTGAACTCGGTGGGGAGGCCGTTGATCGTCCCGCCGGTGAGGAGGACGAGGGTGAAGCCGCGGAAGATCAGCATGCCAGCGAGGGTCACGATGAACGCCGGTATGCCGACGAAGGCGACCCAGAAGCCCTGCCATGCTCCGACGGCGGCGCCGGTGACGAGGGCGACGACGACGGCCGCCCACCAGGGCAGGCCCCAGTTGTTCATCGCGATCGCCGAGATGGCGCCGACCATCGCCACGACCGAGCCGACCGAGAGGTCGATGTGGCCGGCGATGATGACCATCACCATGCCGATCGCGAGGATCAGCACGTAGGCGTTCTGCTGGATCAGGTTGTTGACGTTGCCGGGCAGGAGCAGGCGCCCGCCGGTCAGCACCTGGAAGAGCAGGATGATGATGGCCAGTGCGGCGAGGATGCCGTACTGCCGGAGGTTGATGTTCAGCCGGCGCGAGCGCTTGGGCGGGGTGGAGGGCGTGTTGGCGGGCGTGTCCGCCGGCGCTGTGGTGGTCGTGGCGCTCATCGGGCCTGTTCCTTTCCGGCGGTCATGTAGTGCATGAGGTGCTCCTGGGTGGCGTCGGCGCGATCGATCTCGCCCGTGATCCGTCCCTCGGAGATGGTGTAGATGCGGTCGGCGAGGCCGATCAGCTCGGGCAGCTCGGACGAGATGACGACGACCGCCTTGCCCTGGGCCGCGAGCTCGTTGATGATCCCGTAGATCTCGTACTTGGCTCCCACGTCGATGCCGCGGGTGGGCTCGTCGAGGATCAGCACGTCGGGACCGGAGAAGATCCACTTCGAGAGGACGACCTTCTGCTGGTTGCCGCCGGAGAGCTTCCCCGTGACGGCCGAGACGGTCGGCGCCTTGATGTTCATCTTCGATCGGTACGAGTCGGCGACCTTGTACTCGCGGTGCTTGTCGATCACGCCGAGCCGGGCCAGGCGCGAGAGCGCGGCGGCCGAGACGTTGACGGTGATGTCGCCGATGAGGTTGAGCCCGTAGCGCTTGCGGTCCTCGGTCGCGTAGGCGAGGCCGTTGCGGATCGCCTCGTCGACGGTGCGGGTCTGGATCTCCTCGCCGTCCTTGTAGACGCGGCCGGAGATGCCGGTGCCGTAGCTCCTCCCGAAGATGCTCATCGCGAGCTCGGTGCGTCCGGCACCCATCAGGCCCGCGAAGCCGACGATCTCGCCGGCGCGGACGGTGAAGGAGGCGTCGTCGACGACCACGCGGTTGATGTCGACCGGGTGGTGGACCGTCCAGTTCTCGACGCGCAGCTTCTCCTCGCCGATCTGCGGGTCGCGCGGCGGGAACATGCTGTTGAGGTCGCGGCCGACCATCGCGCGGATGATCCGGCTCTCGGACGCCTCCTCGCCGGCCATCGGGAAGCTCTCGATGGTGCGGCCGTCGCGGATGATCGTGACGGTGTCCGCGATGGCGCGGATCTCCTTCAGCTTGTGGCTGATGATGATGCAGGTGATGCCCTGCTTGCGGAGCTGGTCGATCAGGCCGAGCAGGTGGTCGCTGTCCTCGTCGTTGAGGGCGGCGGTGGGCTCGTCGAGGATGAGGAGCTTCACCTCCTTGGCGAGGGCCTTGGCGATCTCGACGAGCTGCTGCTTGCCGACGCCGAGCTCGAGGATCTTGGTCGCGGGGCTCTCGGCGAGGCCGACGCGGGCGAGCAGCTTGGCCGCCTCCGCGTTGGTCGCGTTCCAGTTGATGACGCCGCGGGTCGACTTCTCGTTGCCGAGGAAGATGTTCTCGGCGATGGAGAGGTAGGGGCTGAGGGCGAGCTCCTGGTGGATGATCACGATGCCGTCGGCCTCGCTGTCGTTGATCGACCGGTACTGCGCCTCCTCGCCCTCGAACTCGATGGTGCCCTCGAAGCTGCCGTACGGGTACACGCCGGAGAGGACTTTCATCAGGGTCGACTTGCCGGCGCCGTTCTCGCCGCAGATGGCGTGGACCTCGCCGGGCTGGACCGAGAGCGAGACGCCGTCGAGGGCGCGGACGCCGCCGCCGAACTCCTTGACGATGTCGCGCATGATGAGGATGGGACTGGCCAACAGGGCCTCACTTCGTTGGGGGGGGAGTGGTGTGCGGACGGGGAGGCGGGGGCGGGGAGGATCGCTCCTCCCCGCCCCCGCCCGACGGATCAGAGTCCGACGTCGCCGGCCTTGAGGAAGCCGGAGTCGACGAGGACCGACTGCACGTCGTCCTTCGTGACGACCTGCGGCTCCAGCAGGTAGGACGGGACGACCTTCTCGCCGTTGTCGTAGGTCTCGGTGTCGTTGACCTCGGGCTCCTCGCCCGCGACGATCGACTGCACCATCTGGAAGACGCGGTCGCCGAGGGTGCGGGTGTCCTTCCAGACCGTCATGGACTGCTCGTCGGCGAGGATCGCCTTGACGTTGGCCTTGTCGGCGTCCTGGCCGGTGATGACCGGGTAGTCGGCGCCGGGGGTGTAGCCGGCCGACTTCAGCGAGGCCTCGATGCCGATGGCCAGGCTGTCGTTGGGGGAGAGCACGACGTCGACCTTCTGGCCGCCGGTGTAGAAGGAGGAGAGGCGGTTGTCCATCTCGGACTGCGCCTTGTCGGAGGCCCAGCCCTGGATGCCGATCGAGGCCCAGTCGTCGTCCGACGCGGGCGACTTGCCCGAGGGGACGGTGAGCTTGCCGCTCTCGATGTAGGGCTGCAGGACGTCCCACGCGCCGGAGAAGAAGAACTTCGCGTTGTTGTCGTCGGGGCTGCCGGCGAAGGGCTCGAGGGTGAAGGGACCCGCGGCGTTCTTCAGGTCGAGGGTCGACTCGATGTACTGGCCCTGGAGCTGGCCGACCTTGTAGTTGTCGAAGGTCGCGTAGTAGTCGACGTCCGCGGTGCCGTTGATGAGACGGTCGTAGGCGATGACGGTGGCGTTCTGCTTCTTCGCCTCGGCGAGGACGGGCGCGAGCGCCTCGCCGTCGATCGCGGCGATGACCAGGATCTTGGAGCCGCCGGCGATCTGGTTCTGGATCTGCGAGATCTGCTGATCGGTCTTGTTGTCGGCGTACTGGAGGTCGACGGTGCAGCCGTCGCCCTCGAGCTGCGACTGGAGGCCTTCGCCGTCGTTGATCCAGCGCTCGAGGCTGCGCGTGGGCATCGAGATGCCGACGGTGCAGTCGCCTTCCGCGCCGGCGCCGGCAGCGGCGCCTCCGGAGTTGGCGGGGCTCGCGGAACAGGCCGCGAGGCCGAGGGAGATGATGCCGGCGGCGGCCAGCGTGGTGATGCCGCGGGAGAACTTCATGGAGTGCATTCCTCTCTGAAAGCAGTGTCCGAGGGAGAGGACGACAAGAGGCGTGCACGTGTGGCGCACGTCGTCGTGTCGTCGCCCGGGAGGGCGGGAGAGCCCCGAGGGGCTTTGTCCACGGAGAGAACATATTCCTTCGATCGGGGGGAGTAAAGCGCGGGCGGCGTATTTGTCCAGGCGATGCCGAAATGTGATCTTCGGGACGTCGACCCCCGCCGTTGCTGGGGGAGAACGCTCTCACCACTCGGCTCCCGCCCGGCTCGCGCCCCTCCGCCGGGCGCCTCCCGCCGTCCGCGTGAGGGAAACGCGAGGACTCCGGGCCGGGCCGTAGGGGAACCGTGAGGACCGCTCCGAGGGGCCCCCGCGAGGTGTTGCATCGCTTCCTGTGCCGCTTCCCGGCAGGCGTCCGGTCCCGGGCGTCGTCCGCTCCCCGGATGGAGTCCTCCGTGCTCGACCTCGCCTACCTCCTCGGCGTGCTCGCCCTCTTCTCGCTCATCGCTCTCGCTGCGAAGGGGGTCGAGCGGCTGGGCGGACCGCCCCCCTCGGCGACCCGCGGGACCCGCGAGAAGGAGGCGGGCCGGTGATCGTCTTCGACGCCCTCGCGGCCGTGCTGGCGCTCGCCGCCGTCGTCTACCTCGTCGCGGCCCTGATCCGACCGGAGCGCTTCTGATGGATCCGCTCCTCGCCGTCCTCCAGGTCGCGACCGTCGGCCTGGCCGTCGCCCTCCTCCACCGCCCCCTCGGCGACCACATGTTCCGCGTCTACACCTCGACGCGCGACCTCGCCCTCGAGCGCGGCGTCTACCGCCTCATCGGCGTCGACTCCGCGGGCGAGCAGAGCTGGCGCGCCTACCTCCGGGCCGTGCTGGCCTTCTCGCTCGTCGGCGTGCTCCTGCTCTACGGGATGCAGCGCCTCCAGGCGGTCCTGCCCGGCTCCCTCGGCCTGCCCGCGGTGCCGGAGGGGCTGGCGTTCAACACCGCCGTCTCGTTCGTCACCAACACCAACTGGCAGTCCTACTCCCCGGAGGCGACCCTCGGCTTCGCGGTGCAGCTCGGCGGCCTCGCCGTGCAGAACTTCGTCTCGGCGGCCGTGGGCCTGGCCGTGGCGGTGGCGCTGATCCGCGGATTCGCGCGCCGCTCCTCCGGAACGCTCGGCAACTTCTGGGTCGACCTCGTGCGCGGCACGCTGCGCCTCCTGCTGCCCCTCGCGGTGGCGGCAGCGGTCGTGATGATCGCGGGCGGCGTGATTCAGAACCTGAACGGCCCGCTGACGGTGACCACACTCACCGGCGGCGAGCAGAGCATCCCGGGCGGCGCGGTGGCCTCGCAGGAGGCGATCAAGCTGCTCGGCACCAACGGCGGCGGCTACTTCAACGCCAACTCCGCGCATCCGTTCGAGAACCCCTCGGCGTGGGTGTCGCTGCTGCAGATCGTGCTGATCCTCGCGATCCCGTTCTCGCTGCCGCGCACCTTCGGCCGGATGGTCGGCGACGTGCGGCAGGGGCGCGCGATCCTCGCGGCGATGGCGACGATCTTCGTCGTGTCGCTCGCGGCCCTCACCGCGCTGGAGGCGGCGGGCGGCGGATCCGCGGCGCAGGCCGCCGGAGCCGCGATGGAGGGCAAGGAGACGCGCTTCGGCATCGCCGGCTCCGCCCTCTACGCGACCGCCTCGACGCTCACCTCGACCGGCGCCGTCAACGCGATGCACGACTCCTTCACCGCGCTCGGCGGCATGCTGCCGATGCTCAACATGATGCTCGGCGAGGTCGCCCCCGGCGGCGTCGGCTCGGGCCTCTACGGGATGCTCGTGCTCGCGGTGCTGGCCGTGTTCGTCGGCGGGCTGCTGGTCGGCCGGACGCCCGAGTACCTGGGCAAGAAGCTCGGCCCGCGCGAGATCAAGCTCGCGAGCCTCTACATCCTCGTGACGCCGACGCTCGTGCTGGCCGGCACGGCCCTGAGCTTCGCGATCCCGGCGGTGCGGGAGGACGTGGAGAGCACGTCGATCCTGAACCCCGGGCTGCACGGGCTCTCGGAGGTGCTCTACGCCTTCACCTCCGCGTCCAACAACAACGGCTCGGCGTTCGCGGGGCTGACGGCGAACACGCCCTGGCTCAACACGGCGCTCGGCGTCGCGATGCTCCTCGGCCGCTTCCTCCCGATCCTGCTGGTGCTCGCCCTGGCCGGCTCGCTCGCGGCGCAGTCGCCGGTGCCCTCCAGCGCCGGCACGCTGCCCACCCACCGGCCGCAGTTCGTCGGCCTCCTCGTGGGCGTCACGGTCGTCGTGACCGCGCTCACCTACTTCCCCGTACTCGCGCTGGGCCCCCTGGCGGAAGGACTGCGACTCCGATGACCACTGCACTGACCGAGGCCCCCGCGGAACCCGCGCGCCCCACCCGCGCCGCCCTCGGGCCGCGCCAGCTCGCCGCCGCCCTCCCCGGAGCGCTGCGCAAGCTCGATCCGCGCCTGATGTGGCGCAACCCCGTGATGTTCATCGTCGAGGTCGGCGCCGTGCTGACCACGGTGCTGGCGATCGCCGAGCCGTTCCTCGGGGGGCCGGAGGAGTCGGGCGGATCGACGGTGCCCGTCACCTTCACGGCCGGCATCGCGATCTGGCTCTGGCTCACCGTGGTGTTCGCGAACCTCGCGGAGTCGGTGGCCGAGGGCCGCGGCAAGGCCCAGGCCGAGAGCCTGCGCGCCACCCGCACCAGCACTCCGGCCCGGCGCGTGGCCGACTACGACCCCGCGGACCCCTCCGCCCTGTCGGCCCGCCTGGTCGAGGTCTCCTCGGCCGAGCTGCAGCTGGGCGACGTGGTCGTGGCGGAGGCGGGCGACCTCGTCCCCGGCGACGGCGACATCGTCTGGGGCATCGCCTCCATCGACGAGTCGGCGATCACGGGCGAGTCGGCACCGGTCGTCCGCGAGAGCGGAGGCGACCGCAGCGCGGTGACGGGCGGCACGCGAGTGCTCTCGGACCGGATCGTGGTGCGCATCACCTCGCGGCCGGGCGAGACCTTCGTCGACCGGATGATCGGCCTGGTCGAGGGCGCGTCGCGGCAGAAGACGCCGAACGAGATCGCGCTCGACATCCTCCTGGCGAGCCTCTCGATCGTGTTCGTCGTGGTCGTGCTGACCCTGAACCCGATCGCCTCGTTCGCGGGAGCCTCCGTGAGCGTCCCGGTGCTGGTCGCCCTGCTCGTCTGCCTCATCCCGACCACCATCGGCGCCCTCCTCTCGGCCATCGGCATCGCCGGCATGGACCGGCTCGTGCAGCGCAACGTGCTCGCGATGTCCGGCCGGGCGGTGGAGGCGGCGGGCGACGTCACGACGCTCCTGCTCGACAAGACGGGGACCATCACCTACGGCAACCGCCGCGCGGTGGCGTTCCTCCCGCTCGACGGAGTGGCGCAGGCCGCCCTCGTCGACGCGGCCGCCTCCTCCTCGCTCAGCGACCCGACACCCGAGGGGAAGTCGATCGTCGACCTCGCGGGCGACTCGGGCCGTCCCGCCGTCGAGCCCGCTCAGGCCGCCGTGGTGCCGTTCACCGCGCAGACCCGGATGAGCGGGCTCGACCTCCCCGACGGCTCCTCCATCCGCAAGGGCGCCGGCTCGGCCGTGCGCGCCTGGGTGGAGGAGGAGGGGCCGCTGCCTTCCGCGGTCGCGGCGCGCCTCACGGTGCTCGTCGACGGCGTCTCGGAGAGCGGCGGCACGCCTCTCGTCGTCGCGGTGAAGGACGCCCACGGCGCCCGCCTGCTCGGCGTCGTGCACCTGAAGGACGTGGTGAAGGACGGGCTCGCCGAGCGCTTCTCGGAGCTGCGCGCGATGGGCATCCGCACCGTGATGATCACGGGCGACAACCCGCTGACCGCGAAGGCGATCGCGGCGGAGGCGGGAGTCGACGACTACCTCGCCGAGGCGACCCCCGAGGACAAGCTCGCCCTGATCCGGCGCGAGCAGGAGGGCGGCGCGCTGGTCGCGATGACCGGCGACGGCACCAACGACGCCCCGGCCCTCGCGCAGGCCGACGTGGGCGTGGCGATGAACACCGGCACCTCGGCGGCGAAGGAGGCGGGCAACATGGTCGACCTCGACTCCGACCCCACCAAGCTCATCGACATCGTGCGGATCGGCAAGCAGCTGCTGATCACCCGCGGCGCGCTCACCACGTTCTCGATCGCGAACGACGTGGCGAAGTACTTCGCGATCATCCCGGCGATGTTCGCGGGGGTCTTCCCTGGGCTCGCGGTGCTGAACGTGATGCAGCTGCACTCGCCGGCCTCGGCGATCCTCTCGGCGATCGTGTTCAACGCGCTGGTGATCGTCGTGCTGATCCCGCTCGCGCTGCGGGGAGTGGCGTACCGCCCGGTCGCCGCCTCGCGCATCCTCAGCCGCAACCTCCTGGTCTACGGGCTGGGCGGAGTGATCGCTCCGTTCCTCGGGATCAAGCTCGTCGACCTGATCGTCGCTGCGATCCCCGGCTTCTGACCCGCCCGTCCCGACCACCGAAGACAGAGAGAAGAGACCATGTTCCGTCCCTACGGTGTCGCGCTGCGCGCGATGATCGTGCTCACCGTGCTGCTGGGAGCGGCGTACCCGCTCGCGGTGCTCGGGATCGGGCAGCTCGCCCTGCCCGCCCAGGCGAACGGCTCGCTGCTGCGCCAGGACGGCGCGGTGATCGGCTCGCCGCTCATCGGGCAGTCGTTCACGGACGCCGACGGAGCGCCCCTGCCGGAGTGGTTCCAGTCGCGTCCCTCCGCCGCGGGCTACGACGCCGCGGCCTCGACCGGCAGCAACCTCGGCCCCGAGAACGCCGACCTGGTCGCGTCCGTCGAGGAGCGCCGGGCCGCGATCGCCGCCTTCGAGGGCGTCGACCCGGCCGCGGTGCCGGCCGATGCGCTGACCGCCTCCGCCTCGGGGCTCGACCCCGCGATCAGCCCCGCCTACGCGCAGCTGCAGGCGCCCCGCGTCGCCGCCGCCCGCGGGCTCGACGTGAGCGCCGTGCGCGCGCTGGTCGACGAGCACACCGCGGGCCGCGAGCTCGGGTACCTCGGCGAGCCGACGGTGGACGTGCTCGAGCTCAACGCCGCTCTCGCGCGGCTGTGACCGCTCCGGTGGCGCCTCCGGCTCGTAGAATCGCGATCGGCTCGTCGGGACCGTCCGATCGAGCGGATCGACGCCGGTCCTGCGAGCCCGGGACACCCCGGAGCCGCGAGCACGAGGGGAGGCCGGGAGCATGACGAAGGGCCGCCTGCGCGTGCTCCTCGGAGCCGCGCCCGGAGTGGGCAAGACCTACACGATGCTCGAGGAGGGCCGCCGGCTCGCCGCCGAGGGCCGCGACGTCGTGGTGGCCGTGGTCGAGACGCACGGCCGCTCCGCCACCGCCGCGATGGTCGAGGGGCTGGAGGTCGTGCCGAGGAGGGCCGTCGAGCACCGCGGTGTGCTGCTCGACGAGATGGACCTCGACGCGGTGCTCGCCCGCCGGCCCGACGTCGCGCTGGTCGACGAGCTCGCGCACACCAACGCCCCCGGCTCCCGGCACGAGAAGCGCTGGGAGGACGTACGGACGCTCCTCGACGCCGGCATCACCGTCTTCTCGACCGTGAACATCCAGCACATCGAGTCGCTCAACGACGTCGTGCACGCGATCACCGGAGCGCCGCAGCGCGAGACGATCCCGGACGCGGTCCTCCGCGCCGCCGACCAGATCGAGGTCGTCGACCTGGCGCCCCAGGCGCTGCGCGACCGCCTCGCCGACGGCCGCGTCTACCCGCCCGAGCGCATCGACGCGGCGCTCTCCAACTACTTCCGGCTCGGCAACCTGACCGCCCTGCGCGAGCTCGCGCTGCTCTGGCTCGCCGACGAGGTCGACAGCGCGCTCCGCGACTACCGCGTCGAGCACGGCATCGACAGCACCTGGGAGGCGCGCGAGCGCGTGGTCGTGACCCTCACCGGCGGGCCGGAGGGGGAGACCCTGCTGCGGCGCGGCGCGCGGATCGCGGCCCGCGCCTCCGGGGGCGACCTGCTCGCCGTGCACGTGGTGACCCCCGACGGCCTCCGCACCCCGCGCCCGCACGTGCTCGAGGCGCAGCGGGTGCTGGTCGAGAAGCTCGGCGGCAGCTACCACCAGGTGGTCGGCGAGGACGTGCCGCGCACGCTGGTCGAGTTCGCCCGCTCGGTCAACGCGACGCAGCTGGTGATCGGCGTGAGCAGGCGGAGCCGCCTCGCCTCGGCGCTGACGCCCGGCACCGCGTCGACGGTGATCCGCGAGTCCGGCAACATCGACGTGCACATCGTCAGCCACTCCGCCGCCGGGCGCACCGCGGTGCTGCCGAGGCTCGACGGCGCCCTGACGCTGCGGCGCCGCCTCCTGGGACTGGCACTCGCCCTCGTGGGCGGCCCGCTGGTGACCTGGCTGCTCTCGAGCCTCCGCAGCGACGAGTCGATCACGAGCGACGTGCTCTCGTACCAGCTGCTGGTGGTGGTGGTCGCGCTGGTCGGCGGGCTCTGGCCGGCCCTCTTCGCGGCCGTGCTCTCGGGGCTGACCCTCGACTTCTTCTTCGTCGATCCCCTCTACACGATCACCGTCGACGAGCCTCTGCACGCGCTCGCGCTGGTGCTCTACGTGCTCAACGCGGCGCTCGTCAGCGCCGTGGTCGACCGCGCGGCCCGGCGGGCGCGGGCCGCCAAGCGGTCGGGGGCGGAGTCGGAGCTGCTGGCGACGATCGCGGGCGGCGTGATCCGCGGGCAGGGGGCGCTGCAGGCGATCCTCGAGCGCTCGCGCGAGGCGTTCGGGCTGACCGGCGTGCGGCTGCTGCGCGGCGGCGAGCTCGTCGCGGCCGACGGCGAGCCGCAGCCGGAGGGCGATCCCGCGCGCATCGCGGTGGGCGAGGGCGCGGTGCTCGAGCTGCACGGCCGCGAGCTGGAGGGGAGCGAGCGGCGGCTGCTCCAGGTCGTCGCCGCCCAGCTGGACTCGGTGCTCGAGAACGCGGCTCTCAGCGAGACGGCCAGCTCCCTCGCTCCGCTGGCCGAGACCGACCGGGTGCGCAGCGCCCTGCTCTCGGCCGTCAGCCACGACCTGCGCCGGCCCCTCGCCGCGGCCACCGCGGCGGTCAGCGGGCTGCGCTCGCCCGAGGTGGTCTGGAGCGAGCGCGACCGGGAGGAGCTGCTCGCCACCGCCGATGAGAGCCTCACCGTGCTGGCCGCGCTGGTCACCGACCTGCTCGACGTGACGCGGCTGGAGGCGGGGGCGCTCGCCGTGGCGCTCGCTCCGCTCGACGCCGCCGACGTGGTGCTCCCCGCGCTCGACGAGCTCGGTCTCGGACCCGGCGAGGTCGACCTCGACCTCGATCCGGAGGGCCCGGCGCTGCTCGCCGACGCGGTTCTGCTGCAGCGCGTCGTGGTCAATCTGCTCGCGAACGCCGTCCGCTACGCGCCGTCCGGCACCCGGGTGCGCGTGGCCGCCAGCGCCTTCGGCGGGAGCGCGCAGCTGCGGATCGTCGACCACGGCCCCGGGGTGCCCGAGGAGCGGCGCGCCGAGATCTTCGTGCCGTTCCAGCGGCTCGGCGACGACGACAACCTCACGGGCCTGGGCCTCGGCCTCGCGCTCTCGAAGGGGTTCACGGAGGGGATGGGCGGCACGCTCGAGACGGAGGACACTCCGGGGGGCGGGCTGACGATGGTGGTGACGCTGCCGCTGGCGCCGGAGACTGCTGCCGCTGCTCCTGCGGCTCACGTCGCTCCTGCCGCCCCGCACGACGGCGGGTCGGGCACCGCTCCGCACGAGGACTCCGGAGGAGCCGCATGAAGATCCTGATCGCCGACGACGACCCGCAGATCCTGCGCGCCCTGCGCATCACCCTCACCGCCCGCGGATACGACGTGGTGACAGCCGGCGACGGCACCGAGGCGATCAACCGCGCGGTGGACGAGCATCCGGACCTCTACATGATCGACCTCGGCATGCCACGGCTCGACGGGGTCGAGGTCATCCACGGACTGCGCGGCTGGACGAGCGCGCCGATCCTGGTGGTGTCGGGGCGGACGGGCGCGGCCGACAAGGTGGGCGCGCTCGACGCCGGCGCGGACGACTACGTCACCAAGCCGTTCTCGATGGACGAGGTGCTCGCGCGCATCCGGGCCCTCTCGCGGCGGGTGCAGCCGGCCGACGGCGAGCCGCTGGTCGTGATCGGCGAGGTGACCGTGGACCTGGTGGCCAAGAGCGCGACGCGGGACGGCGTCTCCGTGCGGCTCACCCCGACCGAGTGGCAGGTGCTCGAGATCCTCATCCGCAACGCGGGCAAGCTGGTCACCCGCCGCTCGCTGCTGGCCGAGATCTGGGGCCCCGCGCACGTCACCGACACCGGCTACCTGCGCCTCTACCTCGCGCAGCTGCGCAAGAAGCTCGAGCCCGACCCCGCGCATCCGCGGCACCTGCTGACCGAGGCGGGCATGGGCTACCGCTTCGTGCCCTGACCGGCCTGTGCTCGGCGGGGGAACCCCGGACCGTCGAGGGGGCCCGCTGGCCGTGGCTCCCTCGACGGGCCGGGATCGCCGGGCAGGTCACCAGTCGTGGACGGTGCCGTCGGCGAGGCGGTTGAAGGGCAGGTACGCGCGCACGTAGGGGTACTTCCCGGCGGCGTCGACGTCGAGCTCGACGCCCAGACCGGGGGCGTCGCCCGGGTGCAGCCGTCCCTCGCTCCAGGTGAACGACTGCTGGAAGACGCTGTCGGTCCGCTCGCCGTGCTTCATGTACTCCTGGATCCCGAAGTTGTGGATCGCCAGGCCCAGGTGCATCGCGGCCGCCATTCCCACCGGGGAGACGTCGGTGGGTCCGTGCATCCCGGACTTGATCTGGTACTGCGCGGCGTGGTCGAGGATCCTCCGGAGGTGGGAGACGCCTCCGGTGTGCGTGACCGCGCTGCGGATGTAGTCGATCAGCTGCTCGCGGATGAGGAGCTGGTAGTCCCAGACGGTGTTGAAGACCTCGCCGATCGCCAGGGGCGTCGTGGTGTGCTGCCGGACGAGGCGGAGGGCCTCCTGGTTCTCGGCGGGCGTGCAGTCCTCGAGCCAGAAGAGGTCGTACGGCTCGAGGGACTTGCCGAGGGCCGCGGCCTGGATCGGTGTCATCCGGTGGTGGCCGTCGTGGAGGAGGGGGAGCCCCGGCCCGAACTCGTTGCGGACGGCCTCGAAGACGCGGGGGACGTGGCGCAGGTAGGCGCGGGTGTCCCAGTCCTCCTCGGTCGGCAGGCCGCCGCGCTGCGCCGGCTCGTGGTCGTAGCGCACACCGGCGTTGCCCTCGAGGACGGCGTTGGAGGCGATGCCGTAGATCGAGGTCAGTCCCGGCACCGCGGTCTGCACGCGGATCGCGCGGTACCCCTGCTCCTGGTGCTCGCGGATGCTGTCGAACAGCTCCGCGTCCGTCCGCCCGGACGCGTGGCCGTAGGCGAGCAGGCCGGTGCGGGACGCGCCTCCGAGCAGCTGGTAGAGCGGCATGCCCGCGGCCTTGCCCTTGATGTCCCAGAGGGCGGTGTCGACCGCCGCGATCGCCGCCATCGTGACCGGCCCGCGGCGCCAGTAGGACGACCGGTAGAGGAACTGCCAGGTGTCCTCGATGCGCGAGGCGTCACGGCCGAGGAGCAGCGGCACGACGTGGTCGGCGAGATAGGAGACCACGGCGAGCTCGCGGCCGTTGAGGGTCGCGTCGCCGAGGCCGGTCAGCCCGTCGTCGGTCGTGAGCTTGAGGGTGACGAAGTTGCGGTCGGGACTGGTGACGACGACCTCGGCCTTGTCGATCTTCATGGGGTGCCTTTCGTGGTGGGGGATCGGGTCAGGGGTTCCGGCCGGGAGCGCGGTCCATCGAGAACGCGGCGGTCGAGAGGCCGGGCGCCACGGGCGCGGCCTGCCCCGTGCTCTCGCGGCGCTCGGCGATCTCGGCGACGATCTGCGCGTGCCGGCGGTCGGTCAGCGGGTAGAACGCCATGATCAGCACCGCGAGCAGGGCGGCGACGGCCGGGATGAGGCCGGCGGCGGCGCGGATGCCCCACTCGGCGTGCTCGCTCTGCTCCGCGGCCCCGGCCACGTAGCCGCCCCAGGCCAGCGCGTACGCGGCGAGGGCGCCTCCGACCGCCTGGCCGGTCTTGCGGGTGAAGGAGAACAGGGCGTAGATCGTGCCCTCGGAGCGGATGCCGGTCTTCCACTCCCCGTACTCGACGGTGTCCGCCTCGATCGCCCAGACGAGCATGTTGACGAGCTGGATGCCGACGTAGGCGAGGACCAGTCCGCCGAAGCCGACCGCCACCGCGTCGCCCGGGGCGAGGAAGACGACCGTTCCGCCGCTGATCAGGACCCCGACTCCGGCCATGTAGGCGTTGCGCTTGCCGAACCGCCGCACGATCGTCGGGACGAGGGCGGCCAGGCCGAAGGTCAGGGCGAGCTGGATCAGCGACATCGCGGCGTAGAGCTGGACCGATCCGAGCACGTCGCGCAGGTAGTAGAGCTGCACGGTCTGGAGCGCGAGCGTCCCGGTGAGGAACAGGAACGAGCTGAGGCAGAGGAAGAGCAGCGGCCGGTTGGAGCGGAGGGTCGTCATGCTCTGACGGAACGTGACGTGCGCGACGTCGCGCTGGACGCGCTCCTTCGCGGTCAGGATCGTGAAGAGGTAGAGCGCGGAGCCGACGACGACGAAGCTCAGCGTGACGATCGAGAAGAGCGACTGCAGATCGGCGCCGGGGACGACCAGCGGGGCCATGAAGGTGCCGAGCCCGGCCCCCACGATCGCGCCGCCGATGGCGCGGGCGCTGGCGAGCTTCGCGCGCTCGGTGCCGATCTGCGTCATCGCTCCGGCGAGCGAGCCGTAGGGGATGTTGACGAGGCTGTAGGCGAGGCCGAGCGCGGCATAGCTCAGGTAGGCGTAGAGCAGGGTTCCGCTCTCGCCGATCTGCGGGACGGAGAAGGTCGCGGCCGAGAGCAGCAGGAGCGGGACCGACCCGAACATCAGGAAGGGCCGGAACTTGCCGAAGCGCCTGCTGTAGGTGCGGTCCACGACCCGGCCGGCGAAGACGTCGGCGAACGCGTCGAAGATCCGCACGACGAGCAGCAGCGTGCCCGCCGCGGCCGCGGAGATCCCGGCGACGTCGGTGTAGTAGACGAGCAGGAACATCGTGGCGGTGGTGAAGGCGAGGTTGTTCGCCGTGTCGCCGGCGCCGTAGCCCACGATGCTCAGCTTGGAGAGCTTCTCAGCGGCGGGCGCTCCGGGCGCGGTGGTGCGGGGGGTCATGCGGGCTCCTTTACCCGGGCGCGGACCCGTCGGGGATCCGCGCCGCATCGAGACGGTGCGAAGGTGGCAATCGGTTGCCGACGGTGCCGGAAGGCACCGCGCGGAGAGGCGGGGTGGAGGTCTAGGCCGCCTGAGCGGCGACCGCGGCGACGAGGGCCGGGTCGTCGACGAGGCGCGGGTCGACGAGCCGCAGCAGCGCCTCGAGGGGCCGGGCGGAGCCGAGGGCGCGGTCGAGGGCGGGGCGCTGCGCGTCGGGCAGGCGGTCGCCCTGGAGCAGCAGTGCGATCCAGTCGGCGACGGCACGGAGGGAGGCGGCTCCGCCGTGTCCGCCCGCGCGCTCGGCGAGGAGCACGGGCACGATCCGGATGCGGAGCTTGGCGGTCGCGTCGGCGCCGATCTGCTCGAGCCGGTGCTCGATCCGGGGGTTGCCGAAGCGCTCGAGGAGGGCGGCGCAGTAGGCGTCCGCGTCGAGACCGGCGGGGAGGCCGGCCGCCGCCTCCGCCCAGAACGCCTCGACGGCGCTCCGGCAGGCGGGGTCGGCGATCGCCTCCGCGACGGTGGCGAGGCCCCGCCGGCGGCCGGTGGCGGCGAGGAGCGTGTGCGCGCCGTTGAGGAGTCGCAGCTTGCGCCGCTCGAAGGGCTCGATGTCGTCCACGAAGCGGGCTCCGACGCGCTCCCAGGCGGGTCGGCCGGCGGGGAACCCGCCGCAGAGGACCCAGTCGCGGAACGGCTCGGTCACGACGGACGCGGCGTCGCTGATGCCGGTGAGCTCGGCCGCCGCCTCCCGGTCCGCCGCCGTGGTCGCCGGGGTGATCCGGTCGACGGAGGTCGACACGAACGAGACGGTGCGGTCGATCCAGTCGGCGAGCGACGGGTCGAGCCGCTCGGCGAGCAGGAGCAGTCCACGGCGCACGAGAGGGCCGTTGCCGGAGAGGTTGTCGCAGGGGACGACGGCGAGCGGGCCGGAGCCCGCGTCGCGCCGGGCCGCGAGGCCGAGGAGGAGGCGGCCGAGTGCGGTCGCCGGCGCTCCTCCCGATCGGAGGGCGTCGAGGTCGCTCCGGACGGCGGGGTCGTCCAGGTCGGGGCCGCCGTCCGCGGCGAGACGGTACCCGGCCTCCGTGATTGTCAGCGTGACGATCGCCGTCCCTGGAGCCGCGACGAGCTCGACGAGACGCGCGACGTCCGCGCCGTCGACCGCCTCGACGATGCTGCCCACGACCGTCGCCGAGTCGCCCTCCGGTCCGCGCTCGATCAGCGTGAACAGGCCGTCCTGCGCGGCGAGCTCCTCGGCCGCGCGGGGGCTCCGGCCGGTGAATGCGGCGATGCCCCACTCGTGGTCGTCGTCGACGGCGTGCGTGTACCAGGCCTGATGCGCTCGGTGGAAGGCGCCGAGGCCGAGGTGGACGATGCGGACGGGAGCCGCCGGCAGGCCCGTCGATGCGCGATCGAGACCGCCTCCTCCGCCGTGCCCGCTCACAGCTTGAAGACCTTCCGCGGCTGGGAGTCGACGAGGTCCAGGATGACGGCGCTCGCCGTCTCGGAGTCGATCCGCCCCTCGGCGACCAGGCGCGCGAGGAACGCGGCGTCCAGCCTCCGAGCCATGTCGTGACGGGCCGGGATGGAGAGGAACGCGCGGGTGTCGTCGATGAAGCCGGAGCTCCGCGAGAAGCCGGCGGTCTCCGTCACGGCGGCGCGGAAGCGCAGCACCGCGTCGGGCGCGTCGAGGAACCACCACGGCGCTCCGAGGAACACCGACGGGTAGTAGCCGGCGAGGGGAGCGAGCTCGCGCGAGTGGGTGCTCTCGTCGATCCCGAAGAGGACGAGGTGGAAGCCCGGTGCGTTGCCGAGCTCCTGCAGCAGCGGGCGGAGGGGCTCGGCGAACCGGGTCGCGACGGGGATGTCGTGGCCGGTGTCGGGACCGAAGCGCTCGAAGGTCGGCCGATCGTGGTTGCGCAGCACGCCGGCGTGGACGGTCATCACCAGGCCGTCGTCGACGCTCATGCGGGCGGACTGCAGCAGCAGGTGGGCGGCGAGGACGCGGCTGCCCTCGGCGTCGATCGTGCCGGCGCGGGCGCGGGCGAAGAGGGACTGCGCCTCGGCGGGGTCGAGGTCGACGGTCAGCGGCTCCAGCACTCCGTGGTCGGCGGAGACGGCGCCGTGGTCGAGGAAGTGCCGGCGCCGGGCGCGGAGGGCCTCGAGGAATCCGGGGAAGCTGGACTCCTTCGTTCCGGTGGCGGCGGCCAGGGCGGCGACGCGCTCGGGCCAGCCGGGGGCGGAGGGATCGAGGTAGGCGTCGGGGCGGAAGGTCGGCAGCACGCGGCCCGGGAACGCCGGATCCTCCGCCAGAGCCCGGTGGACGGCCAGGTCGTCCAGCGGATCGTCGGTCGTCGCCAGCACCTCGATCCCGAACCGCTCGAAGAGCGCGCGCGGGCGGAAGGCGGCGGACGACAGCCGGGCCCCGATCGCCGCGAAGAGGGCGTCGGCGGTGGAGGCGTCGGGCTGCTCGGTGATGCCGAACTGCTCGGCGAGGATCGACTGGAGCCAGTAGCCCGAGGCGGTTCCCGCGAAGATCCGCCAGTGCGCGCAGAACGTGCGCCACACCTCCTCCGGGCCGGCGAGGCGCTCGCCTCCGGGGATGCCGAGATCGCCGAGGTCGATCCCGGCGGAGTGGAGCAGCCGGGTGACGTAGTGATCGTGCCGGAGGAAGAGCTCGGATGCGTCGGCGAAGGGGCGGTCCTCGAGCAGGAGGCGCGGATCCACGTGCCCGTGCGGGGAGAGGATCGGCAGGTCGGCGACGCTCGCGTGGAGATCGCGGGCGATCGCCCGGGTCGTCGGGTCGATCGGCAGGAGTCGGTCGGGATCGTTCAGCAGCTTCGTCGGCACGGGGCCATCCAAGTATGGGTGCCGAGGAGTGTCAACCGATTGCCAGAGATGTCGCACCGGATGGCGCGCCGGGCGCGGACCGGGGTCAGGAGTCGCGGCGAGGCCCCGTCGAGGCGCGCGGGACGAACTCCGTCGGCAGATCGTCGGCCCGCTCCGGAGGCTCCTCGTCGCCGAGCACCCGGCGGACCGCCCGCTCGCCCATCCGGCCCAGCGGTGCGCTGATGGTCGACAGCGGCGGCGAGGTGAAGTCGCTCCCGAAGATGTCGTCGAAGCCGATGATGCTGAGCTGCTCCGGGATCGCGACGCCCGACTCCTGAGCCGCGCGCATCAGTCCGATGGCGACCAGGTCGTTGTAGGCGATCACCGCGCCGACGCCGGAGGCGGTCACCCTCGCGAGCGCGCTCCTCCCGCCCTCGAGGGTCGAGACGCCCGGCCCGATCTCGACGACCGTCATGCCCCGCTGCGGAGCGCGGTCGAGGAGGAGCTCCCATCGCGCGGCGCTCATCCACGAGTCGGGCGGACCGGCGATGAAGGCGAGGGAGCGGTGGCCGAGGGCCGCGAGGTGGTCGAGCGCGGCGTCGATCCCGGGGGCGAGATCGGGCACGATCCCCGCGACGCCGGGGACCACGCGGTTGAGGACGACGACCGGGATGCGCCCGGCCAGCGCGATGATCTCCTCGTCGCTGAGGCGGGTGCTGACGAGGACGAGCCCGTCGGTGGAGGCGGCGATGCGGTCGGCCGCCTCGGCCTCGCGCTCCCCGGACTCCTGCGACTCGGCGAGGATCATCGTGAAGCCGCGGAGCGACGCCGCCCGCTCCGCTCCGCGCACGGCGGGGAAGAAGGCCGGGTTGGTGATGTCGGCCACCAGCAGCCCGAGGGTCGAGGTGCGGCCCGTCGGCAGCGCGCGCGCCATCGGGTTGAGCCGGTAGCCCAGCTCCTTCGCGGCGGCGCGGATCCGCTGCTCGGTCGCGGCGTTCAGCCGTCCGGGCGTGCTCAGCCCGCGGGAGACGGTGGAGGGGGCGACGCCGGCGAGTCGGGCGACGTCGTAGATCGTCGTCGCGGAGCGGCCGCGGCGTCTCGCGGCGGAGGGGCCGGTGGGCGCGTCTTCGCTGGGCACGATCGCGGTCTTCTCTCGAGGGGCACGGCGGCGGACGGGGCGCCGTCCGCCGCCCATGCTGCCACAGGGCCGAGAAGCCCGCCCGGCCCGTCGCTCGCGTCCGGGTCGGGCCGGATCGGGGAGCCCGCGCTCCGGGAGGCCGCCGTCGCCGGTCGGCCGCCCACCGCTCCGGCCCCTCCAGCGCGGGTCCGCGCGGCTCCGCCCCGTCAGCTCCGCTCCGGGAAGGCCCCCTCCTTGCGGATGCGCTCGTTGAGCGCCGCCAGGAACACGCCCTCGTCGAGGTCGAGCGGTACCTCGCGTCCCGTCCAGCTCGAGTAGTGGATGGCGTTGGCGAGCCGGACCCCGAGGATCCCCTCCGCCCCGGGTGCGAGCAGCGGCGTGCCGTGCAGGATGCTGTCCGCGAAGTCCTGCAGGACGGCCGTGTGCTGCTCGCCCCAGACCGACGCCGACTCGATCCGCTCCGTCGTGGAGAGGCCCGCGGTGTCGTAGCGACCGCTGAGCAGGAGGCCCACGTCCTCGGCGCTGAGGGCGGCGCTGACCTCGCGCTCGGGGGCGTTCAGCCGGGTGATCGTCGCGACCCGGGAGTCGTCGACGACGATCCGGCCGCGGTCGCCGATGATCTCGAGGCGGTCGGTGCCGATCGGGTCGTGCGTCGTGGTGACCAGCACGCCGGTCGTGCCCCCGCCGAAGTCGGCGAGCACCGTCACCTCGTCCTCCACCGCGATGTCGCGGCACCGCCCGTAGCCGGCCTTGGCGACCACCGACTCCGGCACTCCGCACAGCCACTGCCACAGGTCGAGCTGGTGGGGCGCCTGGTTGACCAGGACGCCTCCGCCCTCGCCTCCCCAGGTCGCGCGCCACGCGCTCTGGTCGAAGTAGGCCTGCGGCCGCCACCAGGTCGTGATGATCCAGTTCGAGCGCAGGATCCGGCCGATCCCGCCCTCGTCGACGACCTCCTTGAGCCGGCGGTAGAGCGGGTTCGCCCGCTGGTTGAACATGATCGCGAAGCGCTGACCGGGACGGGCGGCGGCGGCCTCGTTCAGCTCCGCGACCTGCGCGGCGTAGACGCCCGCCGGCTTGTCGACCAGCACGTGCAGCCCGTGCTCGAGAGCGTCGATGCCGATCCCGGGGTGGAGGTAGTGCGGAGTGCAGACGACGACGGCGTCGACCTCCCCGCTCGCGAGGAGGGAGCGGTGGTCGGCGTGGAAGGACGCTCCGGGCGCGAGCGCGGCGGCCGCCGCCTCCCGGGCGGGGTCGACGTCGGCGACGGCGGTGACGACGAGGTCGCGCACCCTGCCGTCGGCGAGGAAGCGGGCGTAGGAGGAGCCCTGGGCGCCGAATCCGATGATGCCGAGGCGGACGGTGGTCATGGAAGGAGTCCTTCGTTCGGGGTGGAGTGGGGGATCCGCGCGGGCGCGCTCGGGGCGTAGGCGGCCTGGACGATCGCGAGCGACCTCGCCGCCTCGCGGGGCGAGATCCAGAAGGGCTCGTCCTCGCCGAGGCGGGCGTAGAAGTCGTGCACGAGCAGCTCGTGCGAGGCGCCCCAGTACGAGCGCCCGCCGGATCGGCGCTCCGTGTCCGGGACGACCTCGACGGATCCGTCGTCGCGCCGCACGGTGAGGGCACCGCGCAGCGAGACGATGGCGCGCTCGGTGCGCAGGCGGAGCTCGACCGGCTCGTCCCACGCGTTCGCCACGGTCGCGTAGAGGACGCTGCGCGCGCCGGAGGCGTGGGTGAGCACCAGGTCGGCGGTGTCCTCGACCTCGATCGGCAGCAGGCGCGTGGAGGCGGAGCCGCTCACCGCGACCACCTCGCCGAGGAGCCACTGCAGGAGGTCGACGGTGTGGATCGCCTGGTTCATCAGCATCCCGCCGCCGCCCTCGGCCCGCATCCCGCGCCAGGGGCGGTCGAGGTAGTAGCCGGGAGCGCGGTGCCAGAGCACGGTCGCGGCCGCACCTGTCACGGCACCCAGGGAGCCGGACGCCAGCAGCTCGCGGAGGCGCTGCACGGGCGGGTTGTAGCGGTTCTGGAAGCAGACGCCGATGCGCGCCCCGCCCCGCTCGGCCGCGGCGATCACCTGCTCGCCCTCGGCGACGGAGGAGGCGAGCGGCTTCTCGAGGAGCACCGCGACGCCGCGGTCCAGGGCCGCGACCGCCAGCGCGGCGTGCGTGCTGTGCGGAGTGCAGACGTGCACGACGTCGGGGCGGACGGAGTCGAGCATCCGGACCGCCTCGGGGAAGCCCGGCACCGCGTGCCTCTCGGCGGCCGCGGCGAGCCGGCCCGGGTCGGTGTCGCAGACCGCCACCAGCTCCGCGCCGGGTGCGGTGCCGATCGCCGCGAGGTGGACGGAGGAGATGTCGCCGCAGCCGATCACCGCCGCGCGGACGGTCATCGCAGGTCGATCCCGAGCGAGGAGGCGAGCCCCCGGAAGGCCCGAGCGGCCACTCCGAACGACTCGGGGCCGGAGAATCCGCCGAGGGCGTCCGTGATCGCGAGGTGCGGCTCCAGCGAGGCGACGCCCGTCCAGCCGTCGTCGCGCAGGGCGGTGAGCGTCTCGCGCAGCTGGCCGTCGCCCTCGCCGGCGGGCACCACGGTGCCGGTCGCGGCCACCGCGTCCTTCACCTGCAGGTAGTCGACGTAGGGCCGCAGCGCCGTCCAGCCGTCGTCGAAGGGCCGTACCCCGCACTGCACGAAGTTCGCGTTGTCCCAGGCGAGGCGCAGGGCGGGCGAGCCGACGGACTCGACCAGGTCGAGGATCCGCTCGGGGACGTCGCCGTAGATGTCCTTCTCGTTCTCGTGCAGCAGCATCACGCCCTCGCGCTCGGCGCGATCGGCGAGCCTGCGCATGCGCAGCAGGACGTCGTCGCGGATGCTCTCGACCGGCACTCCCTCGCCCCGGTAGAACGAGAAGACGCGGATGCTCGGTGTGCCGAGGGCGTGCGCGGCGCGGATGACGCGGTCGAGGCGCGCCACCTCGAGCTCGGGGTCGAGGGCGACGTCGACCTTGCCGATGGGCGAGGCGACGGCCGAGACGGACTGGCCGCCGCGCTCGAGCACGGCGGCCAGGCGGGCGAGGCGCTCGTCGTCGAGGTCGACGACGTTCCGGCCCCAGGCGCTGCGCACCTCGATGCTGTGCGCGCCGAGCGCTCGGAGGACGGCGACCTGGACGACCGGGTCGGGGTCGATCTCGTCGCCGAAGCCGGAGAGGGTCCAGGGTGCGGGGTTCGCGGGTGCGGTGGTCACGGTGCGTGCCTCGTTCTCGTCGTCGGGAACCGGCGCGCAGGAGCGCCGCCGTGCCACGACCATACGCGTATTGGCAACCGATTGACAAGATCGGAGGCGCGCCTCTACCGTCGGGGGCGTTCCGGGCCGCGGAGACGCCGGCCCCCACCGCGACCGGGAGGACTGCCGTGACCAGGATCGGCGTGCAGGCGATGATGCTGAAGGACGCGTTCGCCTCGGCGGGCGCCTTCGCGACGCTCCGGGAGGTCCGAGCGATCGGCTACCGGTCGGTGGAGATCTCGCAGATCCCGCTGACGGCGGCCACCGTGGCCGAGCTGCAGCGGGCGCGGGACGAGCTCGGCGTCGAGATCGCGGCGATCTCGGCGGGCCTGGCACCGGGGGACTCCCCGGGCGCCGCGCTCGAGGGCGGGCTCGCCGGGATCGTCTCCGACGCCCGCGCGCTCGGCACGCGCACGGTCCGGATCGGCATGCTGCCCGCCTCCGCGGCGGCCTCGCCGGCCGCTCTGCTCGACTTCGCCGACCGCTGCCAGACCGCCGCGGCGAGGCTCCGCGACGACGGGCTGCGGCTGCTGCTCCACAACCACCACCACGAGTTCGCGCGGCACGGCGGCCGCCTCCTGCTCGACGTCGTCGCCGACCGGGCTCCGCTGCTGGGGCTCGAGCTCGACGTGCACTGGGTGCAGCGGGGCGGGCTCGATCCCGTGACGACGCTGCGCCGGTACGGGGAGCGCGTCGCCCTGGTGCACCTGAAGGACTACCGGGTCGGGCCGCCCGCCGACATGTCCGGCGGGTGGTCCGTGCACGCCTTCACCTCGAACGTGCAGTTCGCCGAGGTGGGGGAGGGAAACCTCGACTTCCCGGGGATCATCGGGACGAGCCTCGCGCTCGGCGTCGACCACCTCCTCGTCGAGCAGGACGAGCGCTACGGGCGGAGCGCGCTCGACTGCCTGCGGACCTCGCACGCGAACCTCGTCGCGATGGGCTTCTCGGACCTGTTCTGAGGAGCGGCCGAGGCTCCTCCCCAGGGATCGGAGCGGCCCGTTCTCCACCGCTCAGGGGCCCGGGTCCCCGCCGCGTCGGGCGCGACGGCATGCTCGACCCGTCGACGGAGGAGGTGGTGGCGGTGGTCGTTCCGGACAGTGTGCTCGGCGTGACGGCGCTCGTCGCGCTGGTGCTGTCCGGGGTGCTCCACGCCTCCGTGCGGGTCTGGGCGGCGGGGTCCCGCTGGACGACCGCACGGTCTCCGCGCGCCTGTTCAGGGCGGTCCTGGTGATCATCGCGCTCGACACGGCGTACCTCGTCGTGGCCGGCGAGGAGCTCTTCGCATCCGGGCGCAGCCCCGGAGAAGAAGCAGCCGGATCCGCCGGGGTCCGCCTCCGCTCCGCGGAGCGGAGGACAATGGAGGGACCCCCAGCGAAGGAGACCACCGTGGATCAGCCGCGCATGAACGTCGAGTCGTTCAACCTCGACCACCGCACCGTCGCAGCGCCGTACGTGCGCCTCGCCGACGCGAAGACGCTGCCCGGAGGCGACCACCTCGTCAAGTACGACGTGCGCTTCACCCAGCCCAACCGCGGGCACCTCGAGATGCCCACCGTGCACTCGCTCGAGCACCTGTTCGCCGAGAAGTCCCGCAACCACTCCGACCGCGTGATCGACTTCTCGCCGATGGGCTGCCAGACCGGCTTCTACCTGCTCCTCTCGGGCGAGCCCGAGCTCTCCGAGGTGCTCGGCCTGGTCGAGGCGACGCTCCAGGACATCACCGAGGCCGACGAGGTCCCGGCCGCCAACGAGACCCAGTGCGGCTGGGGCGCCAACCACTCCCTCGAGGGGGCGCAGGAGGCGGCGCGCACGTTCCTCGCGCACCGCTCGGAGTGGGAGACGGTCACCGCGTGAGCACGGCGATCGTCCTGGTCGCGATGGACGAGGAGGCCGCGCCGTTCCTCGCCGCCGCGTCCAGCGCCTCCGAGCCGCGCGCCGTCGGCAACGCGCTGCAGTGGGAGCTCGAGCTCGACTCCCGCGCGGTGCTGCTCGTCCGCACCGGCATCGGCCTCGTCAACGCGGCCGGCGGTCTCACCGCAGCGATCCTGCGGGAGGGCGGCTCCCGGCCGCTCGTGGTGAGCGCGGGGACCGCCGGCGGCCTGGGCGCCGACGTCCGCGTGGGCGAGGTCGTGATCGGCGCCGAGTACGTGCAGACCGACGCCGATGCGCGGGCGTTCGGCTACGCGCTCGGGCAGGTCCCGGGGATGCCCGCCCGCTACTCCGGGGACGACGCGGCGCTCGCCGCGGAGCTCGAGCTGCTGGAGGGGCCGCCGGTGCGCCGCGGCCTGATCGTCTCGAGCGACGTCTTCGTCTCGAGCGCCCACGTGGACCGCGTGCGGAACGACTTCCCCGGCGCGCTCGCCACCGACATGGAATCAGTCGCCCTCGCGCAGACGGCGCACGTGCACGGGCTGCCGTTCGTCTCGGTCCGCGGGATCTCGGACCTCTGCGCCCCCGGCGAGTTCGAGGCGCACGTCGACGACGCGGCCGATCGCTCCGTCGCCGTGGTGCGGGCGCTGCTGCGCGGGCTCGGCGACCGGGACTGATGGACGGGCGGCCCTCCGCGACAGCGCGGAAGGGCCGCCCGGCGGTCAGTCGTTGCCGACGTGCTGGTCGCCGGCCTCCTGGGCCTTGTCGACCTGGCCGGCGAACTTCCCGCCGGTCGCGGAGTCGGCGGCGTCGCCCGCCTTGTCGAGTCCCTTGTCGGTCAGCTCCTCGCCCTTGTCGCTGTTCACGGCGTTCTTCGCCTTGTCCGCGAGTCCTCCGAGATCCACCATGGGGTCGTTCCTTCCGTCGATGAGCGCCCGTCGAGCAACGGGCCGCCGCCAGTCTCCGCCGCTCGGCGAGGATCTGCGCGGGGTTGCGTCTCACGGCCGCGCCGAGGACGATGCGCCTCCGGCCCGGCCCGTCAGCCCGCTGCGCCGAGCCCCGTCACCGCACCGGCGATCGCCGTCGTCTCCTCGCCGTCCGGCCAGCGCAGCCGCACGCCCGGCTCCGTGACGACGCTCCCCACCGCGGCCGTCGCGGTCCAGGGTGTGCCCATCCTCGACTCCCCCCGCCGGTCGGCGGTGATCATCGCGAAGCCGGGGAAGCAGCCGAGCCAGTCGGCGGTGCCGGCCGCCTCGGGGACGGGGACCGCCGCGAGGTCGATCACCGCTCCTCCTCCGCTGGCCTCGGCGAGCATGCCGGCCGTCCCCACCAGCCCGGCCATGCTCACGTCCTTCGCCGCCCTCGGCCGCGCGAGTCCGACGGAGGCGGCCATCGCCCGGAGCTCCTCCGCGCGCCGGGACGACGTCGAGTCCCACTGGGCGCCCGCGAAGCCGGGCCGCCAGCCGCCGCCGAGGTCGGCCGTCAGCGAGAGCTCGTCGCCCGGAGCGGCCGCGCCCGGCACCGGCGCCGCGGTACGGCCGAGACCGGTGACGCTCAGGGCCGCCGGCACTCCGAGCTGGGTGTGCCCGCCGAGCACGGGGACGCCCCAGGCGGCGGAGGCGGCCCGCAGACCGCTCACGATGCGCGCGGCGGCGGCCGCGTCGCGAGCGCCGATCGCGTCCATCAGCCCGATGCCGGTCGCGCCCATCGCGGTGAGGTCGTTGACGTTGACCAGCACCGAGCACCACCCCGCCCACTCCGGGTGGCGCTCCACCATGGACGGGACGATCGCGTCGCAGACGGCGATCAGGTCGCTGCCCGGGACCGGTGCTCCGTCGTCGCCGACGAAGCCGGCCCCACCGAGGCCCCCCTCGGCCGCCAGCGGAGCCAGAAGGGCGCCGAGGGCCGCCTTGGCCGCGGTGGCCGCCCGGTCGAGCCGGTCGACCGGCCAGCGCATCCGGGCGTGCTCGACTCGGGCGACGGTGCTCGTGCCGATCCTCCGCCAGCCGAGCCGCCGGAACAGCACCTCGTTGCGCAGCTGCACCGAGGCCTCGAAGCGGAGCACCCCGCGCGCCTCCGCCTCCGCGCAGGCCGCGCGCACGAGGGCGGCACCGATCCCGGAGCCGCCCCGCGCCTCGCGCGCCACCACCAGGCGGCTGCCGGTCCACCAGCCCAGATCGCGTCCGCCGCCGACAGGCGCGATCCGGACCCCGCCGAGCACCGCGCCGTCCGGAGCCACCGCGACGAGCACCACCGAGCGCGGATCGTCGTCGGCGTCGTCGTGGTCGTCGCCCGCGAACAGCCCCTGCTCGGCGACGAACACCTCGCGCCGCAGGGCCCGGTGCGCGGCGAGCTCGCGCTCCTCCGCCCGCACCACCGTGAACGCAGGCGCGACCCGAACACCCTCGAGGATCGAGAGCTCCACCATCAGGCGCCGGCCGTCTTCAGGACGCCGCAGGCCCCGCACGCCGCGCAGCCCGCACTCTGCCCGCTGCTCAGCATCCCGGCCTCGATCAGGAGCGCGGCGACCTCGGCGCTGACCCGCTCCAGCAGTGACCCGGCCGGCGGGAGCACGTGGTCGACCTCGGTCGCCAGGGTCCCGCGCAGCGGACGGAAGGGCACCACGAAGGGGTAGACCCCCATCCCGATCAGCTCGCGGGCGCTCGTGACCAGCTCGTCCGGGTCCTCGCCGAGGCCCACCAGGAGGTAGGTCGAGACCTGGTTGCGGCCGAAGATCCGCACTGCCTCGCGCCACGCCCAGCGGTACTCGTCCAGGCTGACCCGCGCCTTGCCCGGGGTCCAGCGCTGCCGCACCGCGTCGTCCATCGACTCCACGTGGATGCCGATCGAGACGGCGCCCGCGTCCTTCAGCGCCTGCAGCGCCGAGACGTCGGAGGGCGGCTCGCACTGCACCTGGATCGGCAGCCCGGGGACCGCCGCGAGCACCGCGCGGACGCAGCGCGCGAGGTGGGCCGCTCCGCGGTCGCGGCCCTTGGAGGTGCCGGTGGTCATCACCATCTGGCGCACGCCGTCGAGGCGGACCGCCGCCTCCGCGACCTCGGCGAGCTGGGCCGGGGTCTTGACCGCGATGGTCGCACCGGCTTCGAGCGAGGCCTCGATCGCGCAGAAGCGGCAGCGCTCCGCCTCGTCATAGCGCATGCAGGTCTGGACGACGGTGGTCGCGAGGATGTCACGGCCGTGCAGCCGGGCGATCTTCTCGTAGGAGACGCCGTCGGCGGTGTCGAGATCGTAGAAGCGCGGGCGGCGGACGGGAGTCACGTCCAGGCCGATGTCGGCGCCCTCGAGCAGGAGGCGGTTCCCGCTCACCACGTAGGGGCTGTCGGGGTTCACCGGGATCGCGGCGCCCAGGCCGCCGAGCATCACGTGCCCGTCGTCGCTCGGGCCGGCGCCGGCCTCGCGGTGCACCGGTGCCTCGACGCGGATGCCCTGCAGGGCGATGTCGACGCGAGTGCGGAGGGCGGAGGGGCCGGTGCGGCGGATCCCGGTCGAGTGCGCCCCGCCCGGGGAGTGCGCCCCGCCGACCGGGTGCGGGCCGGCGGCCGGGTGCGCCGCACCGGTTGCCGGCGGCGAGGACGCGGGGGAGGGACTGCGGAGATCGGTCACGAGGACTCCTTCGTGGCACCGCGGAGCGGGCCGGACGGGCCGCGCACAGCGGCGGCCGGGATGTCGGTGCGGTCGTCTCACCCCCCAGTCAAGGCGCCTCGTGTTTCGCCCTCGTGACGGGAGGAACGCGGTCTCGTTACGGATCCGCCGTCACGGGAGCTTCTTCCGGTGGAAACCACTCCGAAACATCCCGGCCGTTGACTGGACGCGTTCCACTCCGCACCACTGCTCCACCCCGGCGGACGTCGTCCCGCGTCGTCTCAGCGCATCCCGCCGGAGCCATGCACTCGCACGCCGCTTCGGCGGACCGACACCAGGAGGAACCATGTCCGTCTCCCAGGAGATCGAAGACCAGGTCAGCGCCAACATCGAGATGTCGCGCTCCGAGATCGCCCACCCGGCGCTCCCGAAGGGCAGCAACCTCTACGGCTCCACCAAGGTCTTCCCCGACTACCAGGCCGAGCCCGGGGAGTCGTACCTGACCCTCGTGCACGGCATCGCCCACGAGTCCTCGGTCAGCTTCGTCGCAGTGCTCCAGGCCACCCGCGCGGCGCGGAAGGGCTACGAGTCCGCGCTCTACTTCTACGGGCCCGGCACCATCAACGCGATGGCCACCCGCGGCTTCCCGACGGTCGGCGACTCCGGATTCCCCGGCGAGCAGAACCTCAACAACGCCATCGAGACCTTCATCCAGGAGGGGAACCGCGTCTTCGTCTGCCGGTTCGGCATGGCGCTCCACGGCCTCCGCGAGGAGGACCTGATCGAGGGCTGCATCCCCTGCCACCCGCTCGACGTGCAGGACGCGCTCATCCACTACGCCCGCAAGGGCGCGATCATCAACTCCACCTACAACCTGTAGGCGATCGCGATGACCCTCGTCGGATCGGTCGCGGCGAACTTCACCCGCGACCTGGATCAGAACTACGCGCTCATCGCCTCCCTGGCCGAGGAGGCCCGCGAGAGGGGAGTGCGCTTCCTGGTGCTCCCCGAGGCCGCGATCGGCGGCTACCTCTCCTCGCTCGGCAACCACGGCGACACGGTCGCCACCACCCGCCGCTCCCTCCCGCCGGCGGTGCGCCTGGACGGGCCGGAGCTGCGGCGGGTGCAGGAGATCGTCGGCGACCTGGTGGTGGCGATCGGCTTCTGCGAGCTCGACGACGACGGCGAGACCCGCTACAACGCGGCCGCGCTCCTGGACGGCGGGCAGGTCTACGGCAGCTACCGGAAGGTGCACCAGCCGCTGGGCGAGCACCTCTCGTACTCGCCGGGCCCGGGCTACGGCACCTTCGAGACGCCGGTCGGCCGGGTGGGCCTGCAGATCTGCTACGACAAGGCGTTCCCCGAGGCGGCGCGGTCGATGGCGCTGGACGGCGCCGAGATCATCGCCTCGCTCTCGGCGTGGCCGGCCGCTCGGACGGCGACGGCCGAGAACCTGCAGGAGGACCGCTGGACGTACCGGTTCAATCAGTTCGACATCGCCCGCGCCCTCGACAATCAGGTGTTCTGGCTCGCCTCGAACCAGTCGGGGACCTTCGGCTCGCTCCGCTACGTCGGGAACGCGAAGGTCGTCGATCCCGGCGGCAACGTGCTCGCGACGACGCTGCTCGGAGCAGGCATGGCCGTCGCCGACATCGACGTGCGCGGCGCCTTCGAGGCGATGCGCGGCGGGATGTTCCACCTGCGCGACCGGCGGCCCGACGCCTACGACATCGACCGGGTCTGGAACGGAGGACTCGTCCATGCCTGAGATGACCTTCCACGTCCGCTGGCCGGACGGCTCGGAGGAGCGCTGCTACTCGCCGAGCCTGGTCGTGCACGAGTTCCTCGGGACCGGGACCGCCTACTCGCTCGAGGACTTCGTCGCCCGTTCGAGTGAGGCGCTGCGCATCGCGTCGGACCGGGTGCGGGAGCGGTTCGGGTTCGCCTGCACCTCCGCGATGCAGCAGGAGTCCGACATCCTCCGCACGGCGCAGCGCTTCGAGGGCGGCACGGTCAGGGTGCTCGCGATGGAGCCGCCCGCTCCGGCCGGGCAGCGGGTGCGGCCGTGAGCGCCGCTATCGAGCCCGGGCGCCACGTCGAGGTCGCGGTGGTCGGAGGCGGGCAGGCCGGGCTCTCGATCAGCCGGCACCTGGTCGACGACGGCATCGAGCACGTCGTGCTCGAGCGCGCGACCATCGGCCACGACTGGATCGACCGCCGCTGGGACGCCTTCACCCTCGTCACGCCGAACTGGCAGTGCCGCCTCCCCGGGTACCCCTACGACGGGCCGGACCCGGACGGATTCATGACGCGCGACGAGGTGCACGCGTGGGTGCGCCGCTACGCGCAGAGCTTCGACGCCCCCGTGGTCGAGGGCGTGGAGGTGAGCCGGCTCCGCGAGCGCGCCGGGGGAGGTTTCGAGCTGATCACGAGCGCGGGCGCGATCACGGCCGACCAGGTCGTCGTGGCGACCGGCGGCTACCACCGCCCGGTCCTCCCCGCCGTCGCCGCGCGGCTGCCGTCGGACGTGCTGCAGCTCCACTCCGCCGACTACCGCTCGCCGGAGGCGCTCCCGCCCGGCGGCGTGCTCGTCGTCGGCTCCGGGCAGTCGGGCGCGCAGATCGCCGAGGACCTCTTCCTCGCCGGGCGCGAGGTCCACCTCGCCCTCGGCAGCGCGCCGCGGGTGGCGCGCTTCTACCGGGGCCGCGACTGCGTCGCCTGGCTCCAGGACATGGGCGTGTACGACGTGCCCGTCCACGCGCAGGTCGGCGGGCTCACCAAGCGGGAGTCGACCAACCACTACGTGACGGGGCGCGGGGGCGGGCGGGACATCGACCTGCGCGCCTTCGCCCGCGACGGGATGCACCTCTACGGCCGACTGGCCGGGGTGGAGGGGTCCCGGCTGCGCTTCGCCCCCACGGCGGAGGCGTCGCTCGACTACGCGGACTCGGTCGCGGAGTCGATCAAGGACGACATCGACCGCTACATCGCGGCGCACGGCATCGACGCTCCCGAGGAGGACCGCTGCCGTCCGGTCTGGCGGCCGGAGTCCGAGGCGACCGGGCTCGACCTCGCGCGCATCGGCAGCGTCGTCTGGGCGGTCGGGTTCCGCTCCGACTATCGCTGGGTCGAGATCGGCGTGTTCGACGGCGCCGGCCATCCCACCCACCAGCGCGGAGTGACGAGCGTGCCGGGCCTGTCGTTCCTCGGGCTGCCGTGGCTGCACACCTGGGGGTCCGGCCGCTTCGAGGCGATCGCCCGCGATGCGGGGCACCTGGCGGAGGAGGTCCGGCGAGTGCGCGAGGCGGGGCGCTTCGCTCGGGAGCGCGAGCCGGATCTCGCCGGATAGCCTCCTCGCATGACGGAGACGGTGATGGGTGCGGTCGCAGCGCACTTCGGTCGCGACATCGACCGCACCCTCGCCAAGCTCGCCGGCATCATCGCTCACGCCCGCGAGCGCTCGGTCGACCTGCTCGTGCTCCCGGACGCGACCCTCGGCGGCTACCTGCTCGACCTCCAGCACCCCGGGCCGGACCTGCCGCCGAGCCTTGAGCTCGATGGGCCGGAGGTCGCCCGCGTGGCCGAGCTGGCGGGCGATCTCACCGTGTGCTTCGGGATCGCGGAGCGCGCGCTCGAGGGCGGTCGCGAGGTCCGCTACGACACCGCGGTCTGCGTGCACGGCGGGCGCGTGATCGGCACGCACCGCAAGGTCCACCTGCCGCTGGGCGAGTCCGAGGCGTACCTGCCGGGTCGCGGCTTCGCCGCCTTCGACTCGCCGATCGGGAGGATGGGGATGCTGATCGACTTCGACAAGACCTTCCCGGAGTCCTCGCGCTCGCTGGCCCTCGACGGCGCGGAGGTGCTGGCCTGCCTCAGCGCGTGGCCCGCGAGCGTGACCGACCGCTCCGATCGGATCCGCAACGACCGCCAGGCCCACCTGTTCGATCTCTACGACTGCGCCCGCGCCGCCGAGAACCAGGTCTACCTCGTCTCCTCGAACCAGACCGGCGTGCTCGGCGGCCTGCGGTTCCTCGGGCAGGCGAAGGTCGTGGATCCGGCGGGAGAGATCATCGCGAAGACCTGGGCGAAGGGCGGGCTCGCGCTCGCCTCCGCTGACGTCGCCGGCTCCGTCGCCCGCGCCCGCCGCACGATGCACCACCTCCGCGACCGCGCGGAGCACGCCTACCGGAGCTGAGATGCGGATCTGCCTGCTGACCTACTCCACCCGGCCGCGCGGCGGGGTGGTGCACACCCTCGCCCTCGCCGAGGCGCTCGCGCGCGCCGGACACGACGTCACGGTGCGCACGCTCGCCCGGGGCGGCGACGACTCCTTCTTCCGCCCCGTCGATCCGTGCGTGACCGTGCGGGTGGTGCCCTTTCCGCACCGCGAGGGCGAGCCGGTCGGCGCCCGCATCGTCCGGTCCATCGCCGCGATGGCCGAGGCCCTGCGGGGCGAGGACGCACCGGTCGTCCACGCGCAGGACTGCATCTCGGCCAACGCGGCGCTCGCCGCCGGACTCGCGCCGATCCGCACGATCCACCACCTGGACGACTTCACCACCCCGGAGCTGCGCGCCTGCCACGACCGCGCCGTCCGGCTCCCCCTGACCCGGCTGTGCGTGTCCGCTGCGGTCGCTGAGGAGGTGCGCGCCGGCTGGGGGCTGCTGCCCGACGTGATCCCGAACGGTGTCGACGCGGCGCGGTTCGCGGCCGCCGTCGACGATCCGCTGACCGGGGGGTGGCGGGCCGAGCTCGGCCCGTACCTCCTCGCCCTCGGCGGCATCGAGCCGCGGAAGGGCAGCATCGAGCTGCTCGAGGCGTGGGCTCTGCTGCGCGAGCGCGGCCACGACGTCGCGCTGGTGTTCGGCGGCGGCGAGACCCTGTTCGACTACCGCGAGTACCGGGCCGCCTTCGACCGGAGGGCGGCCGAGCTCGGGATCGCTCCGGTGATCCTCGGCACCGTTCCGGAGGAGAGGCTCGCTCCGCTCGTCGCCGGCGCCTCCGCGCTGGGCTTCATCTCGGTGAAGGAGGGGTTCGGGCTGGCGGCGATGGAGGCGCTCGCCGCGGGGGTGCCGGTCGTGGCGCGGGAGCTGCCGGTGATCCACGAGGTGTTCGGGGACGCGGTCCGCTACGGGCGGGACCCCGCCTCCTTCGCCGACGCGCTGGAGGAGGCCCTGACGCTGCCCTCGCCGGACGGCCGGGCCCTGGCCGCCTCGCACTCCTGGGACGACGTCGCGGCCGCGCATCTGCGATTCTACGAGCGGGTGCTCGACGGCTCGGTTCAGAGCTCAGGAGGAACTCCTCCGGACGGGCCGGGATCCGCGCGAGCAGGCGTGCCCGGATGACTCCGTCCTGCCGCCTGGACACGATCGGGCGCCGCCGGTGACCCGCCGGTCGATCTCGCGCATCGTCACCGGTCTCGCCGACGCCGATCCCGACCGGATCGTCGCCGTGGCCGACGAGGGCGCGCTGACGGCGGGGGAGCTCGACCGCGAGAGCACCCGCCTCGCCCGCGCCTACCGCGATCTCGGCGTCCGGACCGACGACCTCGTCACCGTCTCGCTCTCGAACTCGCTGGACGCGCTCGTCGTCTGCGCGGCGGTCTGGAAGGCGGGCGCCGTGCCGCAGCCGGTCTCGACCGGGCTGTCGGCGGCGGAGCGCGCCGAGGTGGAGCGGATCGCGCGGCCGGCGCTCGTCATCGGCGCGCCCTCCTCCTCCGCTGTCCCGTGGCGCGCGGGCGACTGGCGGCCCGGGCCGGAGGTGCCGGCCGGCTCGCTCGAGGACCGGTGGGCCTCGTCCTGGAAGGCGCCCACCTCCTCCGGCAGCACGGGGCGACCGAAGGTGGTGCTGGCCGCGGGCCCGGCGCTGCTGGATCCGGACGCGCCGGTCGCGCCGTTCCTGCCGCGCGAGGGCGTGCAGCTGGTGAGCGGCCCGCTGATGCACTCGGCGACCTTCACCTACGCCTTCCGCGGGCTGATGACCGGGCAGCGCCTGGTGCTGCTGCCGCGGTTCGACGCCGCCCGGGTCCTCGCGGCGATCGAGGAGCACCGCGTCACCTGGACCCTGCTCGTCCCGACCACGATCCGCCGCCTGCTGGCTGCGCCCGAGCGGTCGGGGGCGGACGTGTCCTCGCTCGCGACGGTGCTGCACCTCGGAGCGCCCTGCGCGCCCGCCGACAAGCGGGCGCTGATCGGCTGGCTCGGCCCGGAGCGGGTGGTCGAGGTCTATGCGGGCAGCGAGTCGAACGGACTGACGATGATCACGGGCCGGGAGTGGCTGGAGCACCCGGGCAGTGTCGGACGGCCGATCAGCGGGACGACCCTGCGCATCCTGCGGGAGGACGGCACGGAGGCTCCGACCGGCGAGCTCGGCCGCATCTGGCTGCACCGCGGCGAGGCCCCCGCCTACCGCTACCTCGGCGCGGGCTCGCGGCGGACGGAGGAGGGCTGGGACACCCTCGGCGACGTCGGCCGCGTCGACGGGGACGGGTGGCTCTGGGTGGTCGACCGCGCCGACGATCTGATCCTCCGGGGCGGAGTGAGCGTCTGGCCGGCCGAGGTCGAGCGGGTGCTGGAGGCCCTGCCCGGAGTCCGCGGGGCGGTCGCCTTCGGCGTGCCGGACACGGAGCTGGGGCAGGCGATGGAGGCGGTCGTCGACGTGGGCGACGCGGGCGTGGACCCGGCCGGTCTGCTCGCTCGGGCGAACGCCGAGCTGGGCGCTGAGCGGCGCCTCCGGGCCCTCCGGATCGTGCACGAGCCCGTTCGGAGCGACGCGGGCAAGGTCCGTCGCTCCGCGCTCGCCCCCGTGGCGCAGACGCTCGGGACCCACCGTTCCGCCGGCACCCCGGATGGGCCAGAGTAGGCCCTGCGCCCCCGCGCACCGACCCCAGGGAGACCCGATGAAGTACATGCTGATCATGCGCGCGACCGATGCGGCGAAGGAGGCCTACGCCTCCATCCCGTTCGACGAGATCATCACCCGGATGGGGCAGTACAACGAGGCGATGATCGAGGCGGGCGTGCTGCTCTCGGGCGACGGCCTGGCCGACGACGTCGCCTCCTCCGGCTTCGTGGTCGACTTCTCCTCCGAGCCGCCGACCGTCGTCGACGGCGCCTACGGCCCGACCGAGTCGCTCTTCAACGGCTTCTGGATCATCGGGGTCGACTCGAAGGAGCAGGCCCGCGAGTGGGCGCTGCGCTGCCCGCTGGTGCCCGGCAACCGCCTCGAGGTGCGCCGGATCACCGACGAGAGCGACTTCGCGGAGTTCGCCGACAACGAGTACGTGCAGAAGGAGGCCGGCTGGCGCGAGGACGAGGCGGCGCGCGCCTCCGGGGACTGACGCGGCGGCGGGCGTCACGCCTCCGTGACGACGCCCGCCTCGACGTGCCAGTGCCGCGTCAGCTGCACCGTCTCGAGCATCCGCCGGTCGTGGGTGACCAGCAGCAGGGTGCCCTCGTACGCCTCGAGCGCCTCCTCCAGCTGCTCGATGGCGACGAGGTCGAGGTGGTTGGTCGGCTCGTCGAGCACCAGGAGGTTCGTGCCGCGGGCCTGGAGGAGCGCCAGGGCGGCCCGCGTCCGCTCGCCCGGCGAGAGCTCGCCGACGCGGCGGCCGACGTGGTCGGCCTTCAGCCCGAACTTCGCCAGCAGGGTGCGGACCTCGGCGGTCGGCCACTCGGGCACCAGCGCCTCGAACGCGTCCGCGAGCGGCACCTCGGCGGCGAGCATCCCGCGGGCCTGATCGATCTCGCCGATCGCCACGCTCGCTCCGAGGGAGGCGCCGCCCTCCTCCGGCTCGGCGCGGCCGAGGAGGAGCGACAGCAGCGTCGACTTGCCGGCGCCGTTGGGCCCGGTGATGCCGATCCGGTCGCCCGCGTCGACCTGGAGCGACACCGGCCCGAGCGTGAAGGCGCCGCGGCGGGCGACCGCGCCGTTCAGCGTCGAGACGACCGAGCTCGAGCGCGGGGCGCTGCCGATCGTGAAGGCGAGCTGCCACTCCTTGCGCGGCTCCTCGACCTCCTCGAGCCGCGCGATCCGGCTCTCCATCTGGCGCACCTTCTGCGCCTGCTTCTCGCTCGACTCCGCCGAGGCCTTGCGGCGGATCTTGTCGTTGTCGGGGGCCTTCTTCATCGCGTTGCGCACGCCCTGGCTCGACCACTCCCGCTGGGTGCGGGCGCGGGAGACCAGGTCGGCCTTCTGCTCGGCGAAGTCCTCGTACTTCTCGCGGCGCTGGCGGCGCGCGGTCTCGCGCTCCTCCAGGAACGCGTCGTAGCCGCCTCCGTAGACCCGGTTGGTGCCCTGCGCGAGATCGAGCTCGAGCACGCGGGTGACGCTGCGGGCGAGGAACTCGCGATCGTGGCTCACGAGGACCGCGCCGCCGCGGAGCCCGCGGACGAAGGCCTCCAGGCGCTCCAGGCCGTCGAGGTCGAGGTCGTTGGTCGGCTCGTCGAGCAGCACCACGTCGAAGCGCGAGAGCAGCAGTGCCGCGAGGCCGACCCGCGCCGCCTGCCCGCCGGAGAGGGAGGTCATCGTCGAGGAGGCGGCCGCGGCGCCGAGCGACAGGCCCAGGTCGGCCAGGACGACCGGGGTGCGCTCGTCGAGGTCGGCCGCGCCGCTCGCGAGCCAGCGGTCGAGAGCGAGGGCGTACCGGTCCGCGATCGAGCCGTCGGGATCGGGGTCGGCCAGGGCGGCGGCGGCGGCGTCGAGCTCGGCGGAGGCCTCGGCGCAGCCGGTGCGGCGCGCGATGTAGCCGGCGACGGTCTCGCCCTCGCGGCGCTCGTGCTCCTGCGGCAGCCAGCCGACGAAGGCGTCGCCCGGCGAGAGCACGACGGAGCCCTCGAGCGGAGCCGTCTCGCCCGCGAGGATGCGCAGGAGCGTCGACTTGCCGGCTCCGTTCGCCCCGACGACGCCCACCACGTCCCCGGGGGCGACCGTCAGGTCGAGTCCGTCGAACAGGGTGCGGTGCGCATAGCCTCCGGAGAGGCCCTTGGCGACGAGGGTGGCGGTCACCGGTCCAGCGTAGGCGCGGGCGACTCGCTAGACGGCCTGGTGATCAGCCGGTCTAGGATGTGCGGATGAGCGACACGAGCCTGCGGAGCGGCGCCGGGTACTGGTACCCGGACGAGTCGTCCACCCGCCGCGCTGTCGAGGTGCTGAGCGCGATGCGCACGTACCGCGTCTCCGAGGTCTCGATGCGCCGCCGCACGCGTGAGCGGATGGCGATGGGCGAGACGGACCTGATCGCCATCCAGTACCTGCTCCGCCAGCAGCGCAAGGGCGAGCTGGTGACCGGCAAGGACCTGGCCTCGCACCTCTCCATCTCGTCCGCGTCGACCACGGTCCTCATCGACCGCCTGGTCCGCAGCGGCCACCTCGTGCGCAAGCCCAACCCGACCGACCGGCGCGGGATCGTCGTGGAGGCGACCGTCGACAGCGACGACGAGGTGCGCGCCACGCTCCAGGAGATGCACCGCCGGATGCTCGAGATCGCCGAGGACCTGGACGCACCCGAGGCCGAGGTCGTCGTCAACTTCCTCCGCCGGATGAGCGCGGCCGTCGACGAGATCGACGCGGAGCACGGCGACGGGCACGATACGGACGAAGTGGACGACGCGGAACCCTCCGCAGCCAAATAGCTAGACGGACTAGTAATAAGCCGAGGGGCCTATAGTCTGGCGGCATGGGTCAATTCCTCTACGGCACTCCTCCCGCCGTCATCGAGATCGAGGACCGGACCCTGGCCCACCTCCAGATCGTGATCTACGCGAAGTTCCGCCGTGACGAGCGCTTCAGCCTCACCCTCGACTCGATGCCCGAGGGCGCGCGGGGCCGCCACTCCTTCTGGATGAACCCGAACATCGCCCTGCAGTTCCACTTCGCGGGGAGCCGGCAGCCGACGATCAACCCGACCTGGGTCGAGCTCCTGATGGACGCGGCGAACAGCGGCGGCGGGCTGCGCCTGCTCCCCGAGCCCCCGTCGTGACCCGGTCCCGGTGAGGCCGACCCGGCCCGGACGACCGCGGAGCTCCCTGCACGACGGTGGATCCGCAGCACCGGCCTCCTGCGACAGCGCACGTGCCCCCGGCCGCCCCGTCTCCTAGGGTGGAGCGGGCGCCGCGGGGCGCGCGGAGGGCGGGGGACATGCGCAGGACGGTCATCGGAGCGACGGCACTGGCCGGGGTGCTCGCGCTCGCGGGGTGCTCGGCGCCCGCTCCGGCTCCCACGGTCACGGTCACCGTGTTCGCCACGGCGACGCCGACTCCAGTGCCGGACCCGACCGTCACGGCGGCGCTCCCGCAGGCGACGGCCACGGTCTTCGCACCGGTCCCCGAGGCGACGGTCACCTTCACGCCGAACGCGACGCCGGACATCCCCGAGACCGCCTTCGCGGTCGACAACGGCGCGGTTCCCGGGGCGAACGGCGAGCCGACCCGCGATGGGGAGGGGGACATCGTGAGCTACACCGTGGTGCAGGGCGACACGTTCTTCGACATCGCGCAGCGCTTCGGGATCCCGGTGCAGCAGCTGCTCCGGATGAACCCGACGATCGCCGGAGCCGGCGAGGCGGTCTACATCAATGCAGTCATCAACCTCGACGCGAGCACGCTGGGCTGAGCGGAGCGGCGAGCCGCGGAGGCGGTCGCCCGGAGCGACCCGGCTACTGCGACTTCGGCAGGACGTGGAACGCGACGGCGAGCGATCCCGAGATCATCAGGATCCCGCCGACGAAGAGGAATCCGGCGATGTCGGGCAGCAGGAACGAGTTGCCGAGAACGAGGATCCCGCCGAGGAACAGCACGAACGAGAGGAGGACGCCCAGACCAGTCATGCCCTCATCGTACGCAGGTCACGGGAGCAGGAGGTCCGCGAGCTCCTCGGCGCCGGACACCAGCGCGATCGTCCCGACCGCCTCGAGCGGCGATCCGTAGCCCCACTCGACCATGATCGTCGGCACGCCGTGGGCGGCGGCGCCCTGCACGTCGTGCTCGCGGTCGCCCACCATCACCGGCGCCGAGAGGTCGACGCCGAGCTCGCGGAGCCGGCGCAGCGCCTCCTCCACGACGTCGGCCTTGGCGCTGCGGACCTCGTCCTCGGAGGCGCCGCAGATCACCGTGAAGTACTGCGCCAGTCCGTAGTGCTCGAGGATGCGCGTGGCCGCCGACTCCGGCTTGGAGGTCGCGAGCGAGAGCGGCACGCCGGCCTCGGCGATGCGCGCCAGCACCTCGGGCAGCCCCGGGTAGACCGAGGAGTCGAACAGCCCGCCCGCGTTGTAGCGGCGGCGGTAGACCACGAGCGCGGCCTGCGCCTCCTCGACGGTCATCCCGCCGAGCTCGCGGAACGCCTCGAGCAGCGGAGGGCCGACGTAGGCCAGCAGCTCGGCCGGAGCGGGCACGGGGCGGCCCAGCTCGACGAAGGTCTCGACGAGGGTGCCGGTGATGCCGGGGGCCGAGTCGGTGATCGTGCCGTCGAGGTCGAACAGGATGCAGGACCAGGTGCCGGCTCGCGCGTCGAGGCCGGTGGCGGCGAGGGTCGTGTCGGACATGGCGGGCTCCTGACCTCGGAGGACGGGGTGGCGCCGGCGCTGCCCCGCCGGGGGCCACACTCTACGGCCGTTCGGCGTCCAGAGCCCGTTCGACGAACGAACGGGTGACGACCTGGGCGATCGAGCCGGGGTCGAGCTGCACGGCGACGAAGTCGGCGGTGCGGATCAGCGCGAAGGCCTCGCGTCCGGGGAGGACCAGCATCTGCACCCGCGGATGCTGCTGCCGGGGGACCGCAGTGCGCACCTCGTCCGTGGAGGTGAACAGCGGCAGGACCTGCTCCCCGGTGGTCGTCGCGACGGTGCGGACGTGCGGCACGCCTCCGGGCTGGGAGCCCGTGACGTCGACCACGAGGGAGCCGTCGAGGCAGGCCTCGAGCAGCCGGTCGACGGCCTCGGCGGTGGGAGCGGCGACGAGCGCCTCCAGTGCTTCCCGAGCCTCCGCATTGCGGTACGGACCGGGTCGCGCCGGGCGTGCAGGGGGTCCGCCTCGTCGTGCCATGACTCCACGCTAACGAAGACCGGGGCGTGATCGGAATCGCCGGGACCGGTTCCCGGGAATGCGCGCGATCGGTGTCCGGAATCGTTACGGCCGTCTGCGGACACCGTGTCCTCTATTCGACGGCTGGTGGCGAACAGCTCGATTCAGCCGTGATTGCCTCCGCTTATCCTGAACATTCCCCTCGACATGGCGCGAGAAAGGGACGAATGGCGCCATTCATGGCGCACTCGATTGTGAAAGGGGGTAATGTCTCTCCCGGTCCGGGTCGAGACAGTCCGGTCCCGCGAACTCCAGGAGGAAAAGTGGCCCAGAAGATCACGCTTGTCGACGATATCGACGGAACCCTTATCGATTCCGGTGACGGCGGTACCGTCCGCTTCAGCATCGAGGGCGCCAACTACGAGATCGATCTCGGCCCCGACAACATCGCCGAGCTCCACTCGGCGCTCGAGAAGTTCGTCTCGAGCGCCCGCCGCGTCGGCTCGCGCCCCGCGGCCGCCACGAGCGTCGCGACCGCCTCCAAGAGCGACCCCAAGCAGCTCAAGGCCATCCGCGAGTGGGCGAACGCCAACGGCCACCCCGTCTCCGACCGCGGACGCATCCCCTCCGAGGTCCAGGCCGCCTACCAGGCCGCCCACAAGTAGCGGCCGCCGGGCTCTCGGCCCGGTGAGACGCCGCATTCCCGGGCCTCGCGCCCGGTGAGCGGAAGGCCCCCGTGATCCGATCGCGGGGGCCTTCGCCGTGCCTGTCGCCGTGCCTGTCAGAACAGGCGCGTGTGGGAGTCGTCGGTGCCGCGCATGGCCTCGTAGTCGAGCACCACACAGCGGATTCCTCGGTCCTCGGCGAGAGTCCGCGCCTGCGGCTTGATCTCCTGAGCGGCGAAGACTCCCGTCACCGGGAAGAGGTGCGGATCGCGATTCATCAGCTCGAGATAGCGGGTGAGCTGCTCGACTCCGTCGATCTCGCCGCGGCGCTTGATCTCGACGGCGACGGCGGCTCCCGAGGAATCGCGGGCGAGGATGTCGACCGGGCCGATCGCGGTCATGTACTCGCGCCGGACGAGAGTGTGCCCCTCTCCGAGGAGGCCGATCTGCTCGGCGAGAAGGCGCTGGAGATGCGACTCCACTCCGTCCTTGACGAGTCCCGGATCGACGCCGAGCTCGTGCGCCGAATCGTGCAGCACCTCGTGGATCGAGACGACGAGAGCGTCGCCGGTCTTGCGGTGCGCGACGGTCCACTGCTGCGTCACTCCCGCGGCGCGCGCCTCCCCGTCGGGCTCGCCCGTGATCAGCGTGCAGGGCGGGCTCATCCAGTTCAGCGGCTTGTAGGAGCCGCCGTCGGAGTGGATGAGGACGCTCCCGTCGGCCTTGACGAGCAGGAGGCGGGTGGCGAGCGGGAGGTGGGCGCTGAGACGGCCGGTGTAGTCGACGGAGCAGCGCGCGATGACGAGACGCACCCGTCGAGGATAGACGGCGCGGCTCCGGCGGGCTCCCGGCTCAGCGCGCGGCGACGGGAGGCCGGCGGCCGAGCGGAGGAGCGGGCGGCGGCACCGAGAGCGAGGCGCGCAGCGCGACCGCGAACTCGGCCGGCGCCTCCGCCCACGGGTGGTGGCCGCTCGACTCGATGACGGCCAGGCTCGCCTGCGGCAGCAGCGCGGTGAGCGCCTCCAGAGCGGCGACGCCCGTCACCGGATCGTCCTCGCCGCCGAGGACGACCGCGGGGCAGTCGAGGCGCTGCAGAGCGTCGCGGATCGCCGCGGTGTCGTCGGAGCCGGCGGGAGTCGTGTGACCGGCAGCCCGGTCGTCGATCCCGAGCCAGGCGGTGCCGGGGGCGATCAGGAGCAGGTGGGCGACGCGCTCGGGCGCGTCCACGGCGGCGAGCAGGACGGCGCGGCAGCCGGAGTCGTGCGCGGCGAGATCGAGCTCGTCGACGCCGAGGTGGCGGCGCAGGTCCTCCACGTCGGCGGCCGTCGTGGCCGGGGGAGCGGGAGGCAGCTCCGCGGAGCCGCCCACTCCGCGCGGGTGCAGCACGAGGACGCGGCGCGTGCAGGCGATCGAGGCGAACGAGCCGAGGTAGGAGGGGTGGCGCTCCGGCTCGCCGGGGACGACCACCAGGGGCCGCCCCTGACCGGCTCCGTGCTCGTCGACGTGGAGCAGGGCGCCGTCGCGCGCTCGGTACCGCATCCGCTCCCCCTCCGCCGCCGTCCTGGGAAGCCTAGGGGGAGGCGCGTCGGGGCGCCCGGGCCGCACGGGGGCTTGCGGCGGCGTCGAGGGCGCGGCGGTCAGCTCCGTCGGCTGCGGGCGGCGGGGGAGGCGAGCCCGGCCACGACCACCAGGGCCAGAACCAGGAAGAGGGCGTTCAGCAGGCCGTAGTGCTCGCCGAGGAAGCCGATCGCCGGCGGTCCGACCAGGAACGCGACGTAGCCGAGCATCGCCACCGCGCTGACACGGGCGGCCGAGTGCGGCCCCTCCGCCGCGGCCGACATGCCCACCGGGAAGCCGAGCGAGCAGCCCAGACCCCAGGCGACTGCGCCGACGACGACGAGCGCGTCGACCGGGGCGAGGATGAACAGCAGGATGCCGACGATCGCGAGCCCGGCGGAGGCGCGCAGCACCGGGACGCGGCCGAAGCGGTCGAGCACGGGTCCGCCGATCACGCGTCCGACCGTCATGGCGGCGACGAACACGCCGAACACGACGGCGGCGGTCGTCTTGTCGGTGCCGTGGCCGTCGACCATCGCCAGGGTCAGCCAGTCGTTCGCGGAGCCCTCGGCGAAGGCCATGCCCAGCATGATCAGGCCGATGAGGACGAGGCGGCCGTCGCGCCAGACGCCGAGGGAGGCGGCGACGCGCTCGCGGACCGGCGGCTTCACCGTGGTCGCCGCGCCGGAGGTGTCGAGCTCCTCGCGGACCGGGACGAAGCGGATCGCGATCACCGCGGTCACGGCGATCACCACGGCGATCGCGCCGAGGTGGACGGCGACGGGCACGGCCAGGGCGGAGGCGCCCGCGCCGATCAGCGCGCCGGCCACGGTGCCGAGGCTGAAGAAGGCGTGGAACAGCGGCAGGAGCGTCTTGCCGAAGGCCTTCTCGTTGGCCGCTCCCTCGACGTTCATCATCACGTCGACCGCTCCGTTGCCGAAGCCGAGCATCGCCATGCCGGCGAAGGCCGCGGGGAGGACGCCGATGACGTCGGCCGAGACGCCCAGCACCGCGAGGCCCGCCGCCGAGACGGTGAGGCCGAGCGCCATGCCGCGCCGGGCGCCGATCGCGCCCATGACCGGCGTCGAGAACGCGAGTCCGACGATCGCGCCGATCGACATCGAGAGGATCAGCAGGCCCACTCCGGCGGTCGAGAGCTGGAGCTCGTCGCGGATGGCGGGGGTGCGCGAGACCCAGGTGGCGATCGAGATCCCGCTGAGGACGAAGATCGTGAAGACGGCGTTGCGCCAGGCGACCAGCTGCGGGCGCGTGAGCGCGGACGTCGAGGTCATGGCGGTTCTCCTGGTGCGGGCGGGATCCGGACACCGGATCGAGAGGCACGGTCGAATCGATTCGAAGCGAGCCGGTCTAAGCTATCCGGAACCCCGGGGCCGGTCAACCGACGACGAGTGCGCCGCCCCCACGAGGAGGAACGTGGAACCCCGCAAGAGCCCCCGGCCGACGCTCGCCCGCGTCGCGAGCCGGGCCGGAGTGTCCCCCTCCACCGCCTCGCTGGTCTTCAGCGGCTCCGGCCCCGTCTCGGAGGCCACGAAGGAGCGGGTGCTGCGCGCGGCGTCCGAGCTCGACTACGCCGGCCCCGACCCGCGGGCGCGCTCGCTCCGCCGCGGCCGCTCGGGGATCGTGGGGGTCGTCGTGGACGAGCGGATGCTGCACGCGTTCCGCGACCCGATCAAGATCGCCATGCTCGACGGGATCGCCGACGTGCTCGGCGGGGTCGACGCCGGGATCCTGCTGCTCACCGAGACCGGCGACGGCGCGGGCCTGCTGGCGACGGCCCCGGTCGACGCGATGATCCTGGTCGGCTGCAGCCCGTCGGTCGACGACTCCGTCGCCGTGCTGCGCCGCCGGGGGGTGCCGGTCGTCGTGGTCGAGGGCCTCTCGGAGCTGGGCGGCGCCGTGATCTCGCTCGACAACCGCGAGGCCAGCCGCACCCTCGCGGAGCACCTGCGCGAGCTCGGCCACGAGCGGGTCGCGGTGGTCGCGCTCCCGTTCGCGAAGGACCGCCGCCGCGGCGCGATCCCGCCCGGCTGGCGCTCGAGCCCCAGCATCACTCCGGTCGACCGCCTCCTCGGCGTGCAGGACGTCTTCCCGGAGGCGTCGGTCGTCGCCGCCGCGGCGAGCTCCGTCGACGAGGGCGTCGCCGCGGGCCGCACGCTGCTCGAGGGGGCGGAGCCGCCGACCGCGGTCGTCGCGCAGAGCGATCTGCTGGCCGCGGGCGTGATCCTCGCGGCGGAGGAGCGCGGGCTGCGCGTGCCCGAGGACCTCTCGGTGGTCGGCTTCGACGGCGTGCAGGTGCCCGGTCTCGCGGCCGAGTACGACCTCACGACGATGGCCCAGCCCGCGGTCGAGAAGGGCCGTGCGGCGGGACGGGCCGCGGTCGCGCTCCTGGCCGACGAGGAGGCGGAGGCGGTCTGCTTCCACGCCGTCTTCCACCGCGGGAACACCAGCGCTCCGCCGCGCTGACCGGAGTTGTCCACAGGCTTCTCCACAGGGGAGGAGCGCGATCAGCGGAGCCAGACGTCGCTGCGGACCCGGAGCCCGAGGGTGACCGCGCGGGCGCCGAGGAAGCCGACGGCGAAGGCGAGCCAGAGCGCGAGGAGGCGCCATTCGGCGGGCGCGGCGGGGGCGAGCAGGGCGAGCGGGACGAAGACGGCGAGGTTCGCGAGGCCGCTGAGCGCCAGGTAGCGGCCGTCGCCGGCGCCGATCAGCACGCCGTCGAGCACGAAGACGTAGCCGCCGAGCGGAGCGGTGAGGCCCACGACGGCGATCGCCGCGGGCAGCAGCCGCAGCACCTCCGGGTCGCTCGAGAAGACGTACGGCAGGACACCGCTCAGACCGGTGACCAGCGCTCCGAGCACTACTCCTGCACCGATTCCCCAGGTCACACAGCGTTTCGTGACGGCTCGGGCCTGCTCGGCGTCGCCCGCGCCGAGGAGGCGGCCCAGCAGCGCCTGCGCGGCGATCGCCACCGCGTCGAGGGCGAAGGCGACCGTCGAGAACAGCGTCATCGCCACCTGGAAGGCGCCCAGCTCCTCCGCCCCGAGCGAGGTGGCGGTCGCGACCGCGAGCAGGATCGCCGCGCGGAGGCTCGCTGTGCGCAGCAGCATCCAGCCGCCGGATCCCGCGGAGGAGGCCAGGCCCGCGAGGTGCGGCCGCAGCGGCGCGCCGACCCTCCGGGCGAGCCGCAGCGCGACTCCCGCGTAGGCCGCGAGCATGGCCCACTGCGCGATCACCGTCCCCAGTGCGGAGCCGGTTATCCCCAGGCCGGCCGGGTAGATCAGCACGGCGTTGAGAGCGGCGTTGAGGGCGAATCCGCCGGCGGCGATCACCAGCGGAGTGCGGGTGTCCTGGAAGCCGCGGAGGAGCCCGGTGAGCGCGAAGACGCCGAGCATGGCGGGGATCCCGGCCATGCTCACCGCCAGGTACCGCACGCCCGCCTCGGCCACCGCCGGTTCCGCGCCGAAGAGCGCCACGACGGCCGGAGCGGTCAGCGCGCCCACCACGGCGATGCCGGCGCCGAGGAGCAGGGCCAGCCAGCCGCCGTCGATCCCGGCCGCCACGGCCCTTCGCTCGTCGCCCTCGCCGAGGGCCCGGCCGACCCGCGGAGTCGTGCTGTATGCGAGGAAGACCATGAGGCCGACGATCGTCTGCAGCACCGTGCCGCCCAGCGCGAGCCCGGCGAGCGGGACGGCGCCGAGATGGCCGACCAGGGCGGAGTCGGTGAGCAGGAACAGCGGCTCGGCGACCAGCGAGCCCAGCGCCGGGACGGCGAGCCGGAGGATGCTGCGGTCGAGGGCGGAGGTCACCGCTCGACGCTAGCGGCTGCCGCAGCTCCGGGACGGGCGTACCGTGGGCGGGATGCAGCGCTTCGGGATCGGGCTGGCGGCCGTGGGCCGGCCGGCGTACATCACGGCAGGGCGCGACGACGACCTCGGCCCCGCGGCCGAGCGGAGCGTCGACGCGCTGCGGGAGCGCACGCACCTGCTGCTCGACGCGGCGTGGGACGCCGGCGTCCGCTTCCTCGACGCCGCGCGCTCCTACGGGCGGGCGGAGGAGTTCCTCGGCGGCTGGCTCGCCCGGCATCCGGAGCGGCGGGCGGCGCTCACGATCGAGTCGAAGTGGGGCTACGAGTACGTCGGCGGGTGGGCGATGGATGCGCCGGTGCACGAGCGCAAGGAGCACTCGGTCGCGATGCTCGACCGCCAGTGGCCGCTCACGCTCGACGCGCTCGGCTCGGCGCCCGACTCCTACCTCGTCCACTCGATCACTCCCGAGAGCCCCGCCCTCACCGACCGCCCGCTGCTGGACCGACTGCGCGGCCTCGCCGGCTCCGGAGTGCGCGTCGGCCTCTCCACCAGCGGACCCGAGCAGGCGCGCGTGATCGAGCTCGCCCGCGCGATCCCGGAGTCGCCGTTCAGCGCGGTCCAGAGCACCTGGAACCCGCTCGAGCAGTCCGCGGGCCGGGCGCTCGCCGCCGCGCACGACGACGGCTGGCTGGTGGTGGTCAAGGAGGCCCTCGCCAACGGGAGGCTCGTGGCGCACCCGATCGAGCACGCCGGCGCCGCGCCGGACGCCGTCGCCCTGGGGGCCGTCCTCGCGCAGCCCTGGGCCGACGTCGTGCTGAGCGGCGCGGCGACTCCGGAGCAGCTGCGGGCCAACCTGCGCGCGCAGCCCCGGGAGCTCCCGGACCTCCCGGCGCTCGCCGTGGATCCGGCCCGCTACTGGGCCGAGCGCTCCGCTCTCGACTGGACCTGAGAGCACTCGAACGAAGTGAGGCGTGCGCTCCGGCGCCGCACGGGATAGCGTTCCTCTCAGCGCCCCGTCTGCCCTCTCTGCGAGGGCTGGCGCGCGGATCGGCCCTCGTGATATCCCCCGAGGGGATCCGCCCCGGCCCGCCACCCCTCTTCGAGTGCGGGCGAATCGAGCTTCCGGTTCTCAGGCGATCCGCAGGTTACGGGCGGGGCGACGGCAGTGCCAGAGGAAGCGGGGCGCGCGGGCTTAACGGGGGGTGACGCATCGGCGGGCTATTGCCGGGGAGGCCGGACGGCCGTGGTCCGAGGGGTCGATCCGGATGGCGCACTCGAGGAGCTCGGCGCTCCTCCACAGGGCGCGGATCAGCGCGGGCATCCCCGGGAACGATCGTCACGATCCCGAGCCCTCAGGACTCGGAGCCCCGCCGCACGCGGAGCCGCGTCTCCTCGAGGTCGAGCAGCGACTGGGCGTCGCGGAGGATGCGCTGCGGGTAGGCGCGGCGCGAGCGCGCGTCCAGCAGCGCCTCCCGCTCGGCCGCGACCACGGCGAGGCGCAGCGCTCGGTAGAGGCGGTGCGGAGTGTCCGCGACCGACCTCTCCGTGCCGCGCGAGCGCTCCCAGGCGGCCTCGGAGCGGAGGAACGACGTCTGCCGCACCCGCTCCAGGACGTCCGGAGCGACGCCGTCGGCGCCCTCGACGGCGTCGCCCGGGCGCTCCAGCACCGAGAGGCCCTTCTCGGTGATCTCGTCGAGCAGGCCCGCGAGTGCGCGCTGGTCCTCGGGCACGTCGATCCCGCGGATGCCCAGCGCCCGGATCAGCAGCGGCAGCGTGCTGCCCTGGATCAGCAGGGTCGCGACGGCCACGGTGAAGGCGATCAGCACGAGCTGCGGGCGGTAGGGGATGTCCTCGGGCAGCGACTGCGCGGCCGCGAGGGTCACCACTCCGCGCATCCCGGACCAGCCGAGCACCAGACCGCCGCGCCAGCCGATGCCGTTGCGGCTGAAGTGCCGGTAGTCGCTGCGCCGCAGCAGGTAGCGCCGCTTCGCCCGGCCGCGCTCCTCCTTCGGCAGCTCCTGCGCCTCGGGCGACTCGAGCAGCTCCTTCTGCTCGCGGGCCCGGCGCTCGGCCCGGCGGGTCTGCCAGCGCTCGCCGAGGAGGACCGGGCCGACCCAGAGGAAGCGCACGACGATCAGCCCGACCACCGCGATCAGGCCGATCCCGACCGCTCCGGGCACGGAGAGGCGTGCGCTGTCGGCGTCGTGGATCAGCGAGCGGATCTCGAGCCCGATCAGCAGGAACACGCCGTTCTCGAGCAGGAACTGCACGGTCCGCCAGTTGATCCGGTCGTTCACCCGCGACTGCGCGGTGAAGGCGCGGGAGGAGGCGTGCCCGGTGTGCAGGCCGGCGACGACCACGGCGAGCACGCCCGAGGCGCCCAGGCCCTCGGCGGGGATGAACGCGACGAAGGGGACGATGAAGGAGAGGACGGTGTTGAGCACCGGGTCCTCGAGCCGCGAGCGGACGAAGACGGTGACGACGCTGGCCACGAACCCGACCACGACGGCCACGACGACCGCGTAGAGGAAGTCGCCGATCGCGGCCCACGGCGTCGCGAGCGTCCCCGCGGCGGCGGCGAGGGCCGAGCGGAGGAGGACCAGCGCGGTCGCGTCGTTGATCAGCCCCTCGCCCTCGAGCAGGGTGAGCAGCCGCGGCGGGAGGCCGAGCCGCCGGCCGACCGAGGTCGCGGCGACGGCGTCGGGCGGGCTGATGATCGCGCCCACGGCGATCGCCAGGCCCAGCCCGAGCTCGGGGAGGAGGAGGAAGAGGAGCGCGCCGACACCGGCCGCCGAGATCAGCACCAGCACGACCGACAGGCCGGTGATGGTGGTGAGATTCCGGCGGAAGTCGATGAACGGGACGCTGAGCGCCGCCGCGTACAGCAGTGGCGGCAGCACGCCGTCGAGCACCCACTCGTGCGGGACGACCACCTCCGGCACCCCGGGGATGTACGAGAGGCCTACGCCGGCGAGCACGAGGACGATCGGGGCGGCGACGCCGAGGCGCCGCGAGAAGACGGCGACCGCGACGAGGACCGAGACGCCGACGATCGCGGCGATGCCCAGCTCCATCAGCGGAGGCTCTCAAGGGCGCAGAAGGGCATGGTCTCGTCTCCAGGGGGTGGCGGGCGATCGCCCGGGACGAGTCTGCGCCTCTCGGCGGATGCGGGGCAGGGGGTTGCGAGCACCCGGCGTCCCGCGCCGGGGTCAGCCGTCGTCGCGAGCGGCGCGGCGGTCGAGCAGGCGGGCGAGCGCGAGGAGGAGCGCCATGGCGCCGAGCGCCGCGACGGCCAGGGCGAGCGCGGCGCCGGGCTCGAGCGTGATCCCGCGCTCGACGACCTGCGCGCGCAGCACCGGGTCGGCCGAGACGACGAGCAGGCCGATCGAGGCGGCGGCGAGGACGAGTCCGTAGAGGACGGCGCCGACGCGGATCCGCGTCGGCGCCGTCCTCTACGGACTCGTCCTCGCCGCCGCCTCGAT
>NZ_PSVA01000018.1:0-75576 GCF_002932155.1 Rathayibacter sp. AY1F9
ACCGCCAGCACCCGCAGCGTCGCCCAGGAGGAGGAGCGCGCCGTCTCGTCGCTCTCCGCCACCGCCGCGACGATCCGCCACCGCGGCGAGCGGGCCGGCAGAGGGCGGGGCCGGGTCCCGCAGGCGCTTGGTGCGACCCAGTGAGAGTCGACGTCACGCTCCAGGGGCTGCCGCGGCTACCGGCGCCGTGGGCGCCGGGGCCGGCCGCCTTGCGTGACGCTCCGCGTCACGCGTCGTGGTCGGTGGTGAGGAAGGTCGCGAGCTCCTCGAGCACGGCCTGCTCGTTGTCGCCCTCGACGCTGACGGTGAGCTCGTCGCCGTGCTCGATGCCGAGCGAGATGATCCCGAGGATCGACGCGGCGTTGACCGGGGTCGCGTCGCCCTTGGCGACGAGGACCTTCTGACCCGACTTCGCCGCGGCCTGGCTGAAGAGCGAGGCGGGGCGGGCGTGGAGGCCCTTCGACGATGCAACCTGCACGGTGCGCTCGACCATGAACGTTTCTCCTTGATCCTGCAGTCGCGACTGCATCAGTGGTGCCCGGAGTCGGGCTCGCCCGGACGGACCGGGCGGGTGGAGGAGTCCCCGTCCGCGCCTGCGACGACCGCGCGAGCGGCGAAGAGGACGGGCAGGGTCTCGAGCACGGCATCGGCACCGTGCGCTCCGAAGACATCGGGCGGGAGGAGGGCGGCCGCGGCTCCCACGAGCTCCGCACGGTGGCGGAGTCCGTCGAACTGCGACTCGAGGTGCGGCCCCACGAGGAGGACGTCGGCCTCGGGGAGGGAGTGGTCGAGACCGGTGAGGGTCTCGGAGCGGAACACGGCATCCATGCCGCGCTCCTTCGCGCCCGCTCGCAGCCGGTGGGCCAGGAACGTGCTCGACGCGCCTGCACCGCAGACGATCAGGATCTTCCGCACCTCGTTCGCCTCCTCGCGTCCGGGTCGTGATTCATCCAAGCATCCCCTCGGAGGGGCGGCACCCTCCAGCAGACAATCTTCCGCGGGGGCGGAAGACGGCCCCTTCCACCCGCGGCGCGGGGGCTCCCGGGCGCGTCGCCGGGGTGATTGACTGACGGGACGTACGACTCGCCGCCCGCGTCCTGCGGGCCCGCGGCAGGGTCGTGGCGCTCCCGGCGCCCGCCCCGACCGCACGCCTGGAGCCTGATGCCTGACAACCGCGAACGACTGCTGGAGTACCTCTCCCGCGCCGACGGCTGGGTGACGGCGCACGAGCTCGCCGACAGGCTCGGAGTCACCACCCGCAGCGTCCGGAGCTACGTCACCGCGGTGAAGGCGCAGGCCGCCCCGCTGGAGCCGGTCGAGTCCTCCGCGAACGGCTACCGGCTCGCGCGCGAGGCGTACGCGGCCTACCTGGAGGCGCAGCGCAGCCGCGACGTCGAGCCCGACACCCCGCGCGACCGGCTGTACAGCATCGTCCGCCGCCTGGTCGACTCCGACGAGGGCCTGGACGTCTTCGCCCTCGCCGACGCGCTGTCGGTGAGCGAGTCGACCGTCGACGCCGATCTGCGCCGGGTGAAGGCCCTCGCCGACGAGGCCGGCCTCGGGCTGGTCCGGCGCGGCCCGTCGGTGCGCCTCGAGGGCAGCGAGGAGGCCCGCCGCCGCCTGATCTCGCGGATGTTCCGCGACGAGAGCGCGCAGGGCGTCTTCACGCTCGACGACGTCCAGCGCGAGTTCGCCTCCCCCGGCCTCGGCGCCTTCAAGACCGAGCTGCTGGCCGAGCTCGAGACCCGCGGCTACTACATCAACGACTACGGCGTGAACAGCGTCCTCCTCCACATCGCGATCGCCGTCGACCGCGTCGCCCGGGGCATCGGGGACCCCTCCGGCTCCCGCCCCTCCCCCGCGATCCACGGCGAGCTCGCGGCCCTGCTGGCGGAGCTGGTGGAGCGGCACTTCGCGACGCGCCTGACCGACGCCGAGCTCGCCCAGCTCGCGATCCTGATGACGACGCGGGTGGCGACGCCCGGGCAGAACGAGCCGGTCGCCGCCGTGGTCGAGAACTACCTCGACCCGGAGGACCTCGCCGTCGTCCGCGAGCTCGTCGCCGACGTCAACCGCGAGTACCTGGTCGACCTCGACGACGAGGGCTTCATCGTCCGCCTCGCCCTGCACGTGCGGAACCTGATCGCCCGGGCCGCCGAGGGCGGCTACTCTCGCAACCCGCTCACCCGCTCGATCAAGACCAGCTACCCGATGACCTACGAGATCGCCGTGTTCCTGGCGAGCGGGCTGCAGCGCCGGCGGGGCGTCGTGGTCAACGAGGACGAGATCGCCTACATCGCCCTCCACGTCGGCTCGTTCCTCGAGCGGGTGTCCCGGCGGGAGGAGCGTCTGTCCTGCGTGATCGTCTGCCCCAACTACTACGACCTCGCTCACATGCTGCGCCTGCGCGTCGAGCGCTCGCTCGGCACCGAGGTGGAGGTGCGCTCGCTGATCACGCGGAGCGACGTCGACTGGGACCGGCTCACCGCCGACCTCGTGATCACCACGATCGACGAGCGCCCCGCGTCCGATGACGTCGTAGTCGTGCAGCCGTTCCTCACCGACCACGACGTCGAGACGGTGCGCCGGGCCATCGCCCGCGTCCGCCGGCACCGCCGCCGCGCGCAGATCAAGGACGAGCTGCTGCAGTTCTTCGACGAGGAGCTGTTCTTCCGCAACGTGCACGCGCGCGACGAGGCGGCGATGATCCGGATGCTGGGCGAGCGGATGATCGCCGGCGGCATCATCGACGAGGACTACGTCGACGGCGCCATCGAGCGCGAGCGGATGAGCTCCACGGCGTTCACCGACAACCTCGCGGTCCCGCACGCGATGGCGATGAGCGCCCGCCGCACCTCCATCGCGATCGTCGTGAACGACACCGCGATGGAGTGGGGCGAGCAGCGGGTGAACGTGATCGCGATGATCGCGTTCGCCTCGGCCGGCCGCAGCACCTTCCAGTCGGTGTTCGACCAGTTCGTCGAGGTGTTCGCCGACCGGGCGGAGGTGCAGCGCCTCATCCGGCGCTCCACGGACTTCGGCGGCTTCATCGAGGAGCTGGTGCGGGTGATCGACAGCTGACTGTCCGCTCAGACAGGGATCGAGAGGGTGCTGTCGTCCTCTCGCGCCATCCCGCGCCCTGCGGGCGCCCGCCAGACCCGAGCCAGTCGCGAGAGGACGACAGCACCCTCCCTCCGCATCGGATCGGAGGAGCTCTGAGCTGGGGGCCTTTACGCGAAGGGCGTCGGCACGATCCCGTAGGGGGCGAGGCCGGCCGCGCCGCCGTCGGCGAGCGTGGTGACCCAGATGCCGTCGTGGTGCACGGCGACGGAGTGCTCCCAGTGGGCGGCCATGCTGCTGTCCTCGGTCGCGACCGTCCACTCGTCCTCGCGGACGAAGGTCTCGGCGCTGCCCGCGGTGACCATCGGCTCGATCGCGACGACGAGTCCCGGCTTCACCTCGGGGCCGCGCTGGCGCACCCGGTAGTTGAAGACCGGCGGAGCCTCGTGCATGGTGCGCCCGATGCCGTGGCCGATGTAGTCGGTGAGGATGCCGTAGACGCGGCCCGAGCGCTCGGCCTCGTCCTCGATGTACTCCTCGATCGCCGCGCCGACCTCGTTGAGATGGCGGGCGGAGGCGAGGGCGGCGATCCCCCGCCACAGGGATCCCTCGGTCACCCGCGAGAGCTCGGCGCGTGCCGCGACCTCCTCCGGGCGGGAGGGATCGGGCAGGACCACCGTCATCGCGGAGTCGCCGTTCCAGCCGTCGATCTCGGCGCCGCTGTCGATGGAGACCAGGTCGCCCGGCTCGAGCACGCGCCCGCCGGGGATGCCGTGGACCACCTCGTCGTTGACCGAGGCGCAGATCGTGTGCCGGTAGCCCGGGACGAGCTGGAAGTTCGAGTGGCCGCCGAGCGCGACGATCGCCGCCTCGGCGATCGCGTCGAGCTCGAGCGTGGTGACGCCCGGGCGGACCGCCGCGCGGACCGCGTCGAGCGAGGCGGCCGTGGCGAGGCCCGGAGCGAGCATCGACCGCAGCTGCGCGGGCGTCTTGTAGAGCGAGGAGCGGAACGCCACGGCTCAGGCGGCCGGGGTGTCGAGGCGGCCCACGCGGTGGCCCTCGAGGGCGACGACGGTCCGCTCGGTCACCTCGTCGACCGGCCCGAGGCCGTCGACCACGACCACGAGCCCGCGGGCCGCGTAGACGTCGATGAGCGGAGCGGTCTGCTCCTCGTAGAGCGCGAGTCGGCGCCGGATGACGTCCTCGGTGTCGTCGCTGCGCCCCTGCTCGAGCGAGCGCTTGAGCAGGCGGCCGACGACCTCGTCGGGATCGGCCGTCAGCTGGACGACCGCGTCGAGCCGGTTGTCGTCCGCGGCGAGGATGCGGTCGAGCTCGTCGACCTGCTCCGTGGTGCGCGGGTAGCCGTCGAGCAGGAACCCGGTCGACGCGTCCGCCTCCTGGAGGCGGTCGTGCACGATCGCGTTGGTCAGCTCGTCCGGCACGTAGCGCCCGTTGTCGAGGTAGGCCTTCGCCTGGAGACCGAGCTCGGTCTCGTTGGCGACGTTCGCGCGGAAGATGTCCCCGGTCGAGATGGCGGGCACCCGGAGGATGTCGCTCAGCCGAGCGGCCTGGGTCCCCTTGCCTGCGCCGGGAGGGCCGATCAGCAGGAGACGGAAGCCGATCGGGTGCGACGTCATCGGAGGAGTCCTTCGTAGTGGCGCTGCTGCAGCTGGGAGTCGATCTGCTTCACCGTCTCCAGGCCGACTCCGACGATGATCAGGATGGACGTGCCGCCGAAGGGGAAGTTCTGGTTCGCACCGACCAGCGCGAGGGCCACGAGGGGCACGAGCGCGATGAGGCCGAGGTAGACCGACCCGGGCAGCGTCACCCGGGTGAGCACGTAGTTGAGGTACTCGGCGGTCGGGCGGCCGGCGCGGATGCCGGGGATGAAGCCGCCGTAGCGCTTCATGTTGTCGGCGACCTCGTCCGGGTTGAAGGTGATCGCGACGTAGAAGTAGGTGAAGCCCACGATCAGGAGGAAGTACAGCGCCATGTAGAGCGGGTGATCGCCCTTGGTGAGGTAGTTCGTGATCCAGGTGACCCAGACCGGGGCCTCCTGGCCAGCGGCGGGCTGGTTGAACTGCGCGATGAGCGCGGGCAGGTACAGCAGCGACGAGGCGAAGATGACGGGCACGACGCCGGCCATGTTGACCTTGATCGGGATGTAGGTGTTGTTGCCGCCGTAGGTGCGGCGGCCGACCATCCGCTTGGCGTACTGCACGGGGATCCGCCGCTGAGACTGCTCCACGAAGACCACGGCGACCACGAGCACGAGGCCCACGCCGAGGACGAGGAGGAAGGTCTCGAAGCCGCGCGACTGCGCGATCGACCACAGGGAGGTGGGGAACTGGGCGGCGATCGAGGTGAAGATCAGCAGCGACATGCCGTTGCCGATGCCGCGCTCGGTGATGAGCTCGCCCATCCACATGATGATCCCGGTGCCCGCGGTCATGGTGATGACCATGAGGAGGATGGAGTACCACTCGTCGGTGATGATGAGCGCCGAGCACTCCGGGACGCCGGAGTTGCCGAAGAGGGCGCCCGAGCGGGCGACGGTGATCAGCGTCGTCGACTGGAGGACGCCGAGCGCGATGGTGAGGTACCGCGTGTACTGGGTGAGCTTGCCCTGACCGGACTGCCCCTCCTTGTACAGGGTCTCGAAGTGAGGGATGACCACGCGCAGCAGCTGCACGATGATCGACGCCGTGATGTACGGCATGATCCCGAGCGCGAAGATCGACAGCTGGAGCAGTGCTCCACCGCTGAAGAGGTTCACGAGCTCGTAGAGACCCGAGGTGCCCTGGTTGCCGGCGAGACAGGCCTGCACGGCGCTGAAGTCGACGAACGGAGCAGGGATGAAGGATCCCAGCCGGAAGATCGCCACGATCGCGAGGGTGAAGCCGATCTTGCGGCGGAGGTCGGGGGTGCGGAAGATCCGCGCAACGGCGCCAAACACTACCTAAGGTCTCCTGCTCAATTCTGTGGTGCGGGATACAGGTCGAGCTTGCCACGCGCTCCCGGAGGGAGTCGGCGTGACAAGCTCGACCGACAAGCTGCTGGTGCTACTTGATGGATCCGCCCGCAGCGACGATCTTCTGCTCGGCAGAGCTGGAGACCTTGTCGACCGCGACGTTCAGCTTAACCGCAATGTCGCCGTCCCCGAGGACTTTGACCTTCTCGTTCTTGCGGACAGCACCCTTGGCGACCAGGTCGCCGATGGTGACGTCGCCGCCCTGGGGGTAGAGCTCCGCGAGAGCGGACAGGTTCACGACCTGGTACTCGACCCGGAACGGGTTCTTGAAGCCGCGGAGCTTCGGGGTGCGCATGTGCAGCGGCATCTGCCCACCCTCGAAGCCGACGCGCACCTGGTAGCGGGCCTTGGTGCCCTTGGTGCCGCGACCGGCGGTCTTTCCCTTGGAGCCCTCACCGCGACCCACGCGGGTCTTGGCCTTCTTGGCTCCGGCAGCGGGGCGGAGGTGGTGGACCTTGAGCACGTGCTCCTTGGTCGCCGGCGCCGCCGCGCCCTTCGTGGTGGTCGCCTGCGCGGGAGTCGTGGACTCCGCGGCGGCGGCCTTCTTCGTCTCAGCCATTAGTCAATCTCCTCGACCTTCACCAGGTGGGCGACGGTCTTCACGTATCCGCGGTTCTGGGCGTTGTCCTCGCGGACGACGCTCTGACCGATCTTCCTGAGGCCGAGCGAGCGCAGCGTGTCGCGCTGGTACTGCTTCTCGCTGACCTTCGACTTGATCTGGGTCACCTTGAGCTGGGCCATCAGGCACCTGCCTTCGCGTTGGACGCGGCGGCGAGGGCGTCGGCCTCGGCACGGACGAGACGTGCCGGCGCGACCTGGTCGAAGTCGAGACCACGACGAGCGGCGACGGCGCGCGGCTCCTCGAGCTGCTTCAGAGCCTCGACGGTCGCGTGGACGATGTTGATGGTGTTCGACGAGCCGAGCGACTTGCTCAGGACGTCGTGGATGCCGGCGCACTCGAGGACGGCGCGGACGGGACCGCCGGCGATGACACCGGTACCCGCGGCGGCGGGGCGCAGGAGCACCACACCGGCGGCGGCCTCACCCTGGACGGGGTGCGGGATGGTCGAGGCGACGCGGGGGACGCGGAAGAAGTTCTTCTTCGCCTCCTCGACGCCCTTGGAGATGGCGGTCGGGACCTCGCGGGCCTTGCCGTAGCCGACGCCCACCAGTCCGTTGCCGTCTCCGACGACCACGAGCGCGGTGAAGCTGAAGCGACGGCCGCCCTTGACGACCTTCGACACGCGGTTGATGGTCACGACGCGCTCGAGGAACTGGCTCTTCTCGGCGTCACGGCCACCGCGGTCGCGGCCACCCTGGTTGCGGTCGCGGCCGCCGCGGCGGGGCTCACGAGCCTCCTGCTGCGGCTGCGTGGACGCAGCGGTCTCGACGGGGGCCTCCGACACAGCGGCGACCTCGGGTTCCTTGTTCTCTGCGGCGCTCACAGGTTGAGCCCTGCCTCTCGTGCTCCATCGGCGATCGCGGCGACGCGACCGGCGTACTTGTTGCCTCCGCGGTCGAAGACGACCGCCTCGACACCGGCGTTCTTGGCGCGCTCGGCGACGAGCTCGCCGACCTTGCGGGCCTTGGCGGTCTTGTCGCCGTCGAACACGCGCAGGTCGGCCTCGAGGGTCGACGCCGACGCGAGGGTGCGGCCCTGAGCGTCGTCGACGACCTGCACGAAGACGTGGCGGGCCGAGCGGTTGACGACGAGGCGGGGGCGCTCGGCGGATCCGACGACCTTCTTGCGCAGACGGTCGTGACGACGACCGCGCGCAGCGGACTTGCTCTTTCCTCTGGTTCCGAGTCCCATGATCACTTACCGCTCTTTCCGGCCTTGCGGCGAACGACCTCGCCGGCGTAGCGCACGCCCTTGCCCTTGTAGGGCTCGGGCTTGCGGATCTTACGAATGTTGGCGGCCACCTCACCGACGGCCTGCTTCGAGATGCCGTGCACGGTGAGCTTGTTGTTGCCCTCGACCGTGAACGAGATGCCCGCGGGCGGGGTGACGACGACCGGGTGCGAGAAGCCGAGCGCGAACTCGATGTCCGAGCCCTTCGCCAGCACGCGGTAACCGGTTCCGACGACCTCGAGGCCCTTGGAGTAGCCCTGCGTGACACCGATGATGTCGTTCGCGATGAGCGTGCGGGTGAGGCCGTGGAGCGAGCGCGACTCGCGCTCGTCATCGGGACGCGAGACCAGCACCTGGCCGTTCTCGACGGACACCTGGATGGGGCTGGCGACCGAGACGGTCAGCTCGCCCTTGGGGCCCTTGACGGTCACAGCGGATCCGGCGACGGAGACGTCGACGCCCGCCGGGATCTCGATGGGGAGTCTTCCAATACGCGACATGAGGGGTTACCACACGTAGGCGAGGACTTCCCCACCCACGCCCTTCTTCTCGGCCTGGCGGTCGGTCAGGAGACCGCTCGAGGTGGACAGGATGGCGACGCCGAGGCCGCCGAGCACGGTGGGGATCTCGGCCGACTTCGCGTACACGCGGAGTCCGGGCTTCGAGACCCGCTTGATGCCGGCGATCGAGCGCTCGCGGTTCGGGCCGTACTTGAGGGAGATGGAGAGCGTCGTGCCGACGCGCGCCTCCTCGACCTTCCAGTCGGCGATGTAGCCCTCGGTCTTGAGGATCTCGGCGATGTTCGCCTTGAGCTTCGAGCCCGGGAGGGTGATGGAGTCGTGGTGCGCGGAGTTCGCGTTACGGATTCTGGTCAGCAGATCTGCGACCGGATCAGTCATGGTCATGGCTGATGGTGCCTTTCTCGCCTGGTTTCGGCACCCTTTACAAGAGTGACGACCTGTGGTGTGGGACGGCGCCGACGACGTCGACGCCCATGCGGCCGCGCGAACGCAGGCCAACGAGCCATGCTACATGGCCGAGGTCCTGCGGTCGAGGGCCGATCGTGCACGGGATCCGGGGATCCCGCGTGGCGCCCGCCGCCGGCTCCGGACGGACCGGTCCGGCGGCGGACGCACGACGAGGCCGGAGGGCGGTTCTCACCGTCCCCCGGCCTCGAGGCTTGCTGCTTACGCGTTGTCCGACGACTTGAACGGGAAGCCGAGCTGCTTGAGCAGCGCGCGACCCTCGTCGTCGGTCTTGGCGGTGGTCACGACGGTCACGTCGAAGCCGCGGACGCGGTCGATGCGGTCCTGGTCGATCTCGTGGAAGATCGACTGCTCCGTGATGCCGAAGGTGTAGTTGCCGTTGCCGTCGAACTGGCGGTCCGACAGCCCGCGGAAGTCGCGGATGCGGGGCAGCGCCACCGAGAGCAGGCGGTCCAGGAACTCCCAGGCGCGGTCGCCCCGGAGGGTGACGTGAGCGCCGATGGCCTGACCCTCGCGCAGCTTGAACTGCGCGATGGACTTGCGGGCCTTGGTGACCTGCGGCTTCTGACCGGTGATGGCGGTGAGGTCCTTGACCGCGCCGTCGATGATCTTGCCGTCGCGGGCGGCCTCACCGACACCGGTGTTGACGACGACCTTGACCAGGCCGGGGACCTGGTGGACGTTGCCGAAGCCGAACTGCTCCTTGAGAGCGGGGATGATGTCGGCCTGGTACTTGGCCTTGAGCCGCGGCTGAACCTTCGCAGCCACTGCGGTGGTGTCAGTCATTACAGTTCCTCACCCGACGCCTTCGCGTAGCGCACGCGAACGGTCTTGGTCACGCCGTCCTTGGTGACGGCCACGTTGCGGTGGCCGACCCGGGTCGGCTTCTTGGTCTTCGGGTCGACGAGCGCGACGTTGGAGATGTGGATCGAGGCCTCGACGGTCTCGATGCCGCCCTCCTTCGAGCCGCGCTGCGTCTGGCCGACGCGGACGTGCTTCTTGACGAAGTTCACGCCCTCGACGACGACGCGGTTGCGCTCGACCAGCACCTCGAGGACCTTGCCCTGCTTGCCGCGGTCTCCACCGCGGGCCTGGGTAGCGCCCGAGATGACCTGGACGAGGTCACCCTTCTTGATCTTGGCCATGACTAGATAACCTCCGGTGCCAGCGAGACGATCTTCATGAACTTCTTGTCGCGGAGCTCGCGACCGACCGGTCCGAAGATGCGGGTGCCACGGGGGTCCCCGTCGTTCTTGAGGATGACGGCGGCGTTCTCGTCGAACTTGATGTAAGAGCCGTCGGCGCGACGGGTCTGCTTGATGGTGCGGACGATGACGGCCTTGACCACGTCGCCCTTCTTCACGTTGCCACCGGGGATCGCGTCCTTGACGGTGGCGACGATGATGTCACCGAGGCCCGCGTAGCGGCGGCCGGAGCCTCCGAGGACGCGGATGGTGAGGAGCATCTTGGCGCCGGTGTTGTCGGCGACCTTGACTCGGGATTCTTGCTGAAGCATGTGTCTCTCCTGCTAACTCAAGTAGGCCGCGGCCTACTTGGCCTTCTCGAGGATCTCGACCAGGCGCCAGCGCTTGGTGGCGCTGAGGGGACGGGTCTCGCTGATGACGACGGAGTCGCCGATGCCGGCGGAGTTCAGCTCGTCGTGGACCTTGACCTTGGACGTACGGCGGATGACCTTGCCGTACAGCGGGTGCTTCACCCGGTCCTCGACCTCGACGACGATGGTCTTGTCCATCTTGTCGCTGGTGACGTAGCCGCGACGGGTCTTGCGGTATCCGCGAGCGCCCGCCTCCTTCACGTCGTGGGCGGCCGACTCGTGGCCGGCGCTGTCATTGACGGTTGCCATTACTTGGCCTCCTCGTTCGACTCGGTCGCCTCGACCTCGGCCTTGGCGGCCTTCTTGGTCTTGGGCTTCTTCTCCGCCTTGGCCGGGGCCTCGACGGGTGCGGGGGTGGCGCGGATGCCCAGCTCGCGCTCACGGATGACCGTGTAGATGCGGGCGATGTCGCGCTTGACGGCACGCAGGCGGCCGTTGGTGTCCAGCTGACCGGTGGCCGACTGGAAGCGGAGGTTGAACAGCTCCTCCTTGGCCTTCTTCAGCTCGGTGACGAGACGCTCGTCCTCGTAGGTGTCGAGCTCGGCGGGGGCGAGCTCCTTGGATCCGATCGCCATTACGCGTCTCCCTCCTCGCGCTTGATGATGCGTGCCTTGAGGGGCAGCTTGTGGATGGCACGGGTCATGGCCTCACGAGCGAGCTGCTCGTCGACGCCGGCGACCTCGAAGAGGACGCGACCCGGCTTGACGTTCGCGACCCACCACTCCGGCGAGCCCTTACCGGAACCCATGCGGGTCTCGGCGGGCTTCTTGGTGAGCGGACGGTCGGGGTAGATGTTGATCCACACCTTTCCGCCGCGCTTGATGTGACGCGTCATCGCGATACGAGCGGACTCGATCTGACGGTTGGTCACGTAGGCGGGGGTGAGGGCCTGGATGCCGAACTCACCGAACGACACCTTGGTGCCACCGGTGGCCTGGCCGGACCGGCCCGGGTGGTGCTGCTTGCGGTGCTTGACTCGACGCGGAATCAACATGGTTATGCCTCAACTCCTGCTGCGACGGGCGCCTCGCTCTGCTGGCGGGGTGCACGGCGCGGACGGTCGCTGCGCTCGGGGCGCGACGACTTGCTGTTCGCCTGCTCGCGGGCGAGCTCCTTGTTGGTGATGTCGCCCTTGTAGATCCAGACCTTCACGCCGATGCGGCCGAAGGTGGTCTTCGCCTCGTAGAAGCCGTAGTCGATGTTCGCGCGGAGGGTGTGCAGCGGCACGCGTCCCTCGCGGTAGAACTCCGAGCGGCTCATCTCGGCGCCGCCGAGGCGGCCGGAGACCTGGATGCGGACGCCCTTGGCGCCGGCGCGCTGAGCACCCTGCAGGCCCTTGCGCATCGCGCGGCGGAAGGCCACGCGGGCGGAGAGCTGCTCGGCGATGCCCTGGGCGACCAGCTGCGCCTCGGCCTCGGGGTTCTTGACCTCGAGGATGTTCAGCTGGATCTGCTTGCCCGTGAGCTTCTCGAGGTCGGCGCGGATGCGCTCGGCCTCGGCGCCGCGGCGGCCGATCACGATGCCCGGGCGGGCGGTGTGGATGTCGACGCGGACGCGGTCACGGGTGCGCTCGATCTCGATGCGGGCGACGCCCGCACGGTCGAGCTGCGTGGCGAGGAGTCGGCGGATCTTGACGTCCTCGGCGAGGTAGTCGCTGTACCGCTGGCCCTTCTTGGTGCTGTCGGAGAACCAGCGCGACACGTGGTCGGTGGTGATTCCCAGACGGAAACCGTAGGGGTTTACTTTCTGACCCATTACTTGGTCCCCTCCTCAGGAGTGGCCAGCACGACGGTGATGTGGCTGGTGCGCTTGTTGATGCGGAAGGCACGACCCTGAGCACGGGGCTGGAATCGCTTGAGGGTGGTTCCCTCATCGACGAAGGCGCGGGACACGATCAGGTCCTGGTCGTCGAGGTACTCGTTCGAGGCATCGGCCTTGACGCGAGCGTTGGCCATCGCCGAGGCGACGAGCTTGTAGACGGGCTCGGACGCACCCTGCGGCGCGAACTTCAGGATGGCCAGTGCCTCCTGAGCCTGCTTCCCGCGGATCAGGTTCACGACACGGCGAGCCTTCTGGGGGGTGACGCGGATGTGTCGCACGCGTGCGATCGACTCCACCATTTCTCTCCTCCTTCTCGTCGCCGCGTCAGCGGCGACGGCCCTTCTTGTCGTCCTTCTCGTGACCGCGGAAGGTCCGAGTGGGGGCGAACTCGCCGAGCTTGTGGCCGACCATGGTCTCGGTCACGAACACGGGGATGTGCTTGCGACCGTCGTGGACCGCGATGGTGTGGCCCAGCATCGCCGGGATGATCATCGAACGGCGCGACCAGGTCTTGATGACGTTCTTGTTGCCGGCTTCGTTGGCCGTGAACACCTTGCGGAGCAGGTGGTCGTCAACGAAGGGGCCCTTCTTGAGACTGCGAGGCATCTTCTACAACTCCTACTTGCGCTTCTTACCGGCGGTGCGGCGGCGAACGATGAGCTTGTCGCTCTCCTTGTTGGGGCGACGGGTGCGTCCCTCGGACTGACCCCACGGGCTGACCGGGTGGCGTCCACCGGAGGTCTTGCCCTCTCCACCACCGTGCGGGTGGTCGACCGGGTTCATCGCGACACCGCGGACGGTCGGGCGGACGCCCTTCCAGCGCATGCGGCCGGCCTTGCCCCAGTTGATGTTCGACTGCTCGGCGTTGCCGACCTCGCCGATCGTGGCGCGGCAGCGCGCATCGACGTTGCGGATCTCGCCCGACGGCAGGCGGAGCTGCGCGTAGGGGCCGTCCTTGGCGACGAGGCGGACCGAGGTGCCGGCCGAGCGGGCGAGCTTGGCGCCGCCTCCCGGCTTGATCTCGATGGCGTGGATGACCGTACCGGTCGGGATGTTGCGCAGCGGCAGGTTGTTGCCGGGCTTGATGTCGGCTCCGGCGCCCGACTCCACGACGTCGCCCTGCGAGAGCTTGTTCGGGGCCAGGATGTAGCGCTTGGTGCCGTCCACGAAGTGGAGCAGCGCGATGCGCGCCGTGCGGTTGGGGTCGTACTCGATGTGAGCGACCTTGGCGTTGACGCCGTCCTTGTCGTTGCGACGGAAGTCGATCAGACGGTACTGGCGCTTGTGGCCACCACCGATGTGACGCGTCGTGATGCGGCCGGAGTTGTTGCGGCCACCGGTCTTGGACAGCGGGCGCAGGAGCGACTTCTCGGGCGTCGAGCGGGTGATCTCGGCGAAGTCGGCAACGCTGGAGCCGCGGCGACCGGGGGTCGTGGGCTTGTACTTACGAATAGCCATTGTCTGTTTCCTCTACGCTTCTTCGGCTCAGCCGACGCTCGTGAAGATGTCGATGGAGCCGGACTTCAGCGTGACGATCGCGCGCTTGGTGTCCTTGCGCTTGCCGGTGCCGAACTTCGTGCGGCGGGTCTTGCCCTGGCGGTTCAGCGTGTTGATCGACGCGACCTCGACGCCGAAGATCTTCTCGATGGCGAGCTTGATCTCGGTCTTGTTCGAACGCGGGTCGACCACGAAGGTGTACTTGCCCTCGTCGATCAGGCCGTAGGACTTCTCCGAGACCACCGGGGAGATGATGACGTCGCGGGGGTCCTTGTTGAACGCGGCGGACTGGCTCATGCGTTCACCTCTTCCTTGTTGGACTCGACGCCCGACTTGGCCGCGATGAACGCGTCGAGCGCGCCCTTCGAGAACACGATGTCGTCGGAGACGAGCACGTCGTACGCATTGAGCTGGTCGGCCGGCAGGATGTGCACGAACGGCACGTTGCGGAGCGAGAGCTCGGCGATGTAGTCGTCGCGCTCGAGCACCACGAGGACGTTGCGCGACACCGAGAGGGCGTCGAGCAGGACGAGGACGTCCTTGGTCCGGGGGGTGTCGCCGAGGGCGAGGGACTCGACCACGTGGATGCGGGCACCGCGGGCGCGGTCCGAGAGAGCACCGAGCAGAGCCGCGGCGATCATCTTCTTGGGGGTGCGCTGCGCGTAGCTGCGGGGGGTCGGTCCGTGGACCACGCCACCGCCGGTCATGTGCGGGGCGCGGATCGAGCCCTGACGAGCGCGACCGGTTCCCTTCTGCTTGAACGGCTTGCGACCGGCTCCGGAGACCTCACCGCGGTTCTTCGTCTTGTGGGTTCCCTGGCGCGCCGCGGCGAGCTGGGCCACGACGACCTGGTGGATGAGGGGGATGTTGGTCTGGACGTCGAAGAGCGCGGCGGGGAGCTCGACCGAGCCCGCCTTCTGGCCCTTGACGTCGATGATGTCGACAGAGGTAGCCATGGAACTACGCTCCCTTCACGGCGTTGCGAACGAACACGAGGCGACCGCGGGCACCGGGAACGGCGCCCTTGACGAGCAGCAGGCCCTTCTCGGCGTCGACGGAGTGCACCTTGAGGTTGAGCACGGTGACGCGCTCGCCACCCATGCGACCGGCCATGCGCATGCCCTTGAAGACACGGCTGGGGGTCGAGGAGGCGCCGATGGAGCCGGGCTTGCGGTGGTTGCGGTGCGAACCGTGCGAAGCCGAGACGCCCTTGAAGTTGTGACGCTTCATGACGCCGGCGAAGCCCTTGCCCTTGCTGGTGCCGACGACGTCGACCTTGGTGCCGGCCTCGAAGACGGCGTCCACGGTCAGCTCCTGGCCTGCCGAGTAGTCGGCGGCGTCGGAGGTGCGGACCTCGGTGAGGTGGCGGCGGGGGGTGACGCCCGCGGCGTCGAAGTGACCGGCGGCGGGCTTGTTCACCTTGCGCGGGTCGATCGCACCGGCGGCGAGCTGGACGGCGGTGTAGCCGTCCTTCTCCTCCGTGCGGACCTGGGTCACGACGTTGGGGCTGATCTCGATGACGGTGACCGGCACGAGCTTGTTGTTCTCGTCCCAGACCTGGGTCATTCCGAGCTTGGTGCCGAGGAGGCCCTTGCTGGTCTTCAGCGTGGGGGAAACAGTGACAGACATGGTGGCACTCCTCCTTAGAGCTTGATCTCGATGTTGACGTCGGCCGGCAGGTCGAGGCGCATGAGCGAGTCGACGGCCTTGGGCGTCGGGTCGATGATGTCGATGAGGCGCTTGTGGGTGCGCATCTCGAAGTGCTCGCGGCTGTCCTTGTACTTGTGGGGAGAACGGATCACGCAGACCACGTTCTTCTCGGTCGGCAGCGGCACGGGGCCGACCACCGTTGCACCGGCACGGGTGACCGTGTCGACGATCTTGCGCGCCGACGTGTCGATGACCTCGTGGTCGTACGACTTCAGTCGGATGCGGATCTTCTGTCCCGCCATGTGTGATCTCTCACTCTCTTGTTATTGCGTCGTACGCGACTCCCCCGGCCGGAGCCGGACTCGTCTCGCATTGGACGCGCTCGCGAAGGAACTCCGGTGACCCGGAAAAGTGCAACCAGTGTTCTTCTGTCAAAAGCACCGCACCCTCGGAGCGCTCCGATCGGCGTGCAGAACGCACGACGCACGGAGAACCCGTTGAGATGTCGGTTGTTGTCGTTCTGCTACCCGCCGCCTCGACGTCGCACCCGCGCGGCCGCCCTCTCGGGTCGAGCCTCCGCGATGCCGTCTCGGCACTGCCTGGCAGTGTCCCCCTCCGAGCAGCACGCCGCCCGAGAGGAAATTTTGAACTAGAAGAGTCTCCCACAGATGCCCCACCCCTGCAACCCGGGCGTGTCGCGCCGGAGGGCTCCTACGCGAGCACGTCGTGACGGCCCTGGGGAGCCGGTCGCTCCGAGCAGCAGCGCGGGTCGGAGCGCCTCCCCCGCTACTCGAAGAGCAGCGCCCGGACGGCGGTCTCGGCCGACGCGGGGCGCGACGCGTCGATGGTCTCGCCGGCGCGGAAGTGGTCGAGCAGCCGCGGGTCGACGTAGCTGGCGCGGGCGACCGTCGGCGTGTTCCCGAGCACGTCCGAGGCGTCGCGCATCGCCTGGGCGATCGCGGAGTTCCGAGCGCGCTGCGTGGCCTGCGGGCCCGACTTCGCCAGGCTCAGCGCGGCCGCGACCGTGCCGTGCAGAGTGCGGAAGTCCTTCGCCGTGAAGTCGTCGCCGGCGCGCTCGCGCACGTAGTCGTTGATCTCGGGCGCCGAGATCGGCCGCCACTCCCGCCCGTCCTTCCAGGCGAGCAGGCGGGCGTTCGGCCCGCGACGCTTGAGAGCACGGACGACGCGCGAGAGGTCGTGGTCGAGGATCTCGCTCGTCCACGCCTGATGGCTCTTCCCGGGGAAGGCGAGGGCGACCCGGTCCCCGTGGGTCGTGGCGTGCGCGCACAGGAGCGTCGAGAGGCCGATGCTGCCGTGCTCCTTCGCGTACCTCTCGCTGCCGACGCGGAGCGATCCGGTGTCGAGCATCCGGAAGGCGGTGGCCAGCGCGCGCTCGCGGCTGGGTCCGTCCGAGCGGAGGGCGATGGTCACGGCCCGGCGCGCCCCGGGCAGGGCCTCCGCGAGCCGCAGCGCCCGGTCGAACTTGATCCGGTCCTTCTGCTCGCGCCAGGTCGGATGGTAGATGTACTGGCGGCGGCCGGCGGAGTCGACGCCGGTGGCCTGGATGTGCCCGTTGGGATACGGGGCGATCCAGACGTCCGTCCAGGCCGGCGGGATGCCGAGATGGTCGAACCGCGCGCGCAGCTCCTTGTCGGCGACGGTCGCGCCCTTCGGGTCGCGGTAGCTGAAGCCGGAGCCCGCGCGCACCCGGGTGTAGCCGCGCCCGCTCGAATCGGTCCTGCGGAGTCGTTGCGCGCGAGTGTCAGCCATCGATCCGACGATAGGACGGCGGATCCGAGGCCCGCACCCGCTTGACGGCAGGGAGGAGCAGTCGGACGGCAGCCGCTACTCGTTGCCGATCCGCTTGTCGGCCTGGCGCTTCAGGTCCTCGATGCGGTCGTCGTACTTGCCGTTGGTGAGGCGGCTGGCGATCTCGCCCGCCTTCTCGAGGGTCTGGTCGGAGACCTGCTCGGCCTTCTCGCTCCGCAGCGCGTCCTGGGCCTTCCGGCTGTTGAGCAGTTCGCCGGCCTGGCGTCCGAGCTTCCCGAGATCCACGATGATGCCTCCTTGTCGACGCGCACAGGGCGGCGCGTGCCTCAGTGTGGCGGTCCCGGCTGGGGGAACGGTGCGGGCGCGCCGGTCAGCCGGCCAGTGCGATCACCTGCTCCGCCGCGTCGGCCAGGGCGCGGCCGTAGGAGGGACCGTGACCGGCGGCGTGGACGGCGAGCGGGTGCAGCTGGTGGAGCGGCACCCGCTCCTCGTAGCCGGCTTCCAGCGGATGCTGCTCGCGGTAGCCCTCGAGGACGGCGTCGAGGTGCGGAGCGCCGAAGAGGGCCAGCATCGCGAGATCGGTCTCGCGGTGGCCCCCGTGAGCGGCGGGGTCGATCAGGACGGCGCCGTCCGCCGACCAGAGCACGTTGCCGGTCCAGAGATCCCCGTGGATCCTGGCGGGCCCCGCACCGTCGTCGAAGGCTCCGGCCGCCACCCGGTCCAGAGCCTGGTCGACGAGCCGCGACTCGGCTGCCGTGAGGTTGCCCGCCTCCACGGCGGGGCCGAGGAACGGCCGCACCCGCTGCTCCGCGTAGAAGCGCCCCCACGAGTCGTCCGGGCGGCACGGCATCTCGCGGCGGCCGATGTAGGCGGGGCCGGTCCATCCCGGGGGCGGCGCTCCGAAGGCCGCGGCTCCGGCGTCGTGCGTCCGGGCGAGCGCGGCGCCGAAGGCCCGAGCCGACTCGGCGGAGGGTCGCGCGGAGCGGATCTCCTCCAGCTCGATGCGCCCGGGCGACACCCTCTCCACCCCGACACAGCGCGCACCGCCGTCCGCCTCGCGCAGCCAGTCCAGGCCGGCCGCCTCCCACTCGAAGAACTGCGGGAGGGCACGGGGGTCGCTCTTCACGAAGGGCATGCCGCCACGCTATCCGGGCGTCCCCGGGAACGTCGAGAGGGGCCGCCCGCCGAAGCGGACGACCCCTCTCGAGAGATCAGTAGGACGGACCTACTTGATGATCTTGGTGACCGTACCGGCACCCACGGTGCGTCCACCCTCACGGATGGCGAAGCCGAGGCCCTCCTCCATGGCGATCGGCTGGATCAGCGCGACCGTCATGTCGGTGGTGTCGCCGGGCATGACCATCTCGGTGCCCTCGGGCAGCGTGATGACGCCGGTGACGTCGGTGGTGCGGAAGTAGAACTGCGGACGGTAGTTCGCGTAGAACGGGTTGTGACGCCCACCCTCATCCTTGGACAGGATGTACGCGGTGCCCTCGAAGTCCGTGTGCGGCGTGACCGAACCCGGCTTGACGACGACCTGGCCGCGCTCGACGTCCTCGCGCTTGGTGCCGCGGAGGAGCAGACCGCAGTTCTCGCCGGCCCAGGCCTCGTCGAGCTGCTTGTGGAACATCTCGATTCCGGTGACCGTGGTCTTCTGCGTCGGGCGAATGCCGACGATCTCGACCTCGGAGTTCAGAGCGAGGGTTCCACGCTCCGCACGGCCGGTGACGACGGTTCCACGACCGGTGATCGTGAAGACGTCCTCGATCGGCATGAGGAACGGCTTGTCCTTGTCGCGCACCGGGTCCGGGATGGACTCGTCGACCGCGTCCATCAGGTCGAGGATCGACTGGGTCCAGGTGTCGTCGCCCTCGAGGGCCTTGAGGCCGGAGACGCGCACGACGGGGGCGTCGTCGCCGGGGAAGCCCTGCGACGAGAGGAGCTCGCGGACCTCGAGCTCGACGAGCTCCAGGATCTCCTCGTCGTCCACCATGTCGGCCTTGTTCAGCGCGACGAGGAGGTAGGGGACGCCGACCTGCTTGGCGAGGAGGACGTGCTCACGGGTCTGAGCCATCGGGCCGTCGGTGGCGGCGACCACGAGGATCGCGCCGTCCATCTGGGCCGCGCCGGTGATCATGTTCTTGATGTAGTCGGCGTGACCCGGGGCGTCGACGTGCGCGTAGTGGCGCTTCGGCGTCTCGTACTCGACGTGCGAGATGTTGATCGTGATGCCGCGCTGGCGCTCCTCGGGAGCGGAGTCGATCGACGCGAAGTCACGCTGGACGTTGGTCGCGGACGGGAACTTGTCCGCCAGAACCTTCGAGATCGCCGCGGTGAGCGTGGTCTTTCCGTGGTCGACGTGACCGATGGTTCCGATGTTGACGTGCGGCTTGGTCCGCTCGAACTTGGCCTTAGCCACTGTGGGTCCTCCTCAGGACTTAGGTGCAAGCATCCGCATCCGGGCGGCCGCACGGGGCGGCACGAGGACAGGAGGACTTGCGGGGGTTTTGTGTACGTATGTTACCGGCAGTGGTCGTGCGGCCGTCCCGCTGCGACAGGGGGCGCGCTGCACTCGGCAGCAAACCCGCACGACACTACCAGGCCGCCGCCGTTCCGGGGAACGGCGACGGCCCAGGGGCGGAGCTACTCGCCCTTGTTCTTCTGGACGATCTCCTCGGCCACGGCCTTGGGGACCTCGGCGTAGGTCTCGAACGTCATCGAGTAGACGGCGCGGCCCGAGGTCTTCGAGCGCAGGTCTCCGATGTAGCCGAACATCTCGGACAGCGGGACGTTGGCCCGGATGACCTTGATGCCGGTGGCGTCCTCCATCGACTGGATCATCCCGCGACGCGAGTTGATGTCGCCGATGACGTCGCCCATGTACTCCTCGGGAGTACGGACCTCGACGGCCATGAGCGGCTCGAGGAGGACCGGCTGCGCCTTGCGCGAGGCCTCCTTGAACGCGATCGAGCCGGCGATCTTGAACGCCATCTCGGAGGAGTCGACGTCGTGCGCCGCTCCGTCGACCAGGGTCGCCTTCACGCCGACCATGGGGTAGCCGGCGAGCACGCCGACCTGCATGGCGTCGCGGATGCCCGCGTCGACGGAGGGGATGTACTCGCGCGGGACGCGGCCACCGGTGACGCCGTTGACGAACTCGTAGGTCTTGTCGGCCTCGACCTCCATCGGCTCGATGGTGATCTGGACCTTCGCGAACTGGCCGGAGCCACCCGTCTGCTTCTTGTGGGTGTAGTCGTACTTCTCGACCGTGCGGCGGATCGTCTCGCGGTACGCGACCTGGGGCTTGCCCACGTTGGCCTCGACGTTGAACTCGCGCTTCATGCGGTCGACCAGGATGTCGAGGTGCAGCTCGCCCATTCCCTTGATGACCGTCTGACCGGTCTCCTGGTTCTGCTCGGTGCGGAAGGTGGGGTCCTCCTCCGCGAGCTTCTGGATCGCGGTGCCGAGCTTCTCCTGGTCCGCCTTCGTCTTGGGCTCGATGGCGACCTCGATGACGGGCTCCGGGAAGGTCATCGACTCGAGCACGACCTGCGCGGCCGGGTCGCTCAGGGTGTCACCGGTGGTGGTGTCCTTGAGGCCGATGACGGCGTAGATGTGGCCGGCGGTGACCGAGTCGACCGGGTTCTCCTTGTTGGAGTGCATCTGGAAGATCTTGCCGATGCGCTCCTTCTTGCCCTTGGTCGAGTTGATGACCTGGGCGCCGGAGTCGAGCTTGCCCGAGTAGACGCGGACGTAGGTCAGGCGGCCGAAGAACGGGTGCACGGCGACCTTGAACGCGAGCGCCGAGAAGGGCTCGGTCGAGTCCGCGTGGCGCATGATGACCTTCTCCTCGTCGCGGACGTCGTGCGCCTCGATGGCGGGGACGTCGAGCGGGGAGGGGAGGTAGTCCACGACAGCGTCGAGCATCGGCTGGACGCCGCGGTTCTTGAACGCCGAGCCGCAGAGCACCGGGTAGATCTCGGAGTTGACGGTCATCTTGCGGATGGCGCCCTTGATCTCCGCGACGGTGAGCTCCTCGCCGCCGAAGTACTTCTCGAGCAGCTCGTCGGAGGTCTCCGCGACGGTCTCGAGGAGCTTCTCGCGGTACTCCGCCGCCTTGTCGGCGAGGTCGGCCGGGATCTCCTCGATCTCGTACTTCGCGCCGAGCGCGACGTCACCCTTCGAGTCGCCGCGCCACGTGAGCGCGCGCATCTCGACCAGGTCGACGACGCCCTCGAAGGAGGACTCCGCGCCGATGGGCAGCTGGATGACCAGCGGCTTCGCGCCGAGGCGCTTGATGATCGTGTCGACCGTGTAGTAGAAGTCGGCGCCGAGCTTGTCCATCTTGTTGACGAAGCAGATGCGCGGGACGTCGTACTTGTCGGCCTGACGCCAGACGGTCTCGGACTGGGGCTCGACGCCCTCCTTGCCGTCGAAGACGGCGACGGCGCCGTCGAGGACGCGGAGCGAGCGCTCGACCTCGACCGTGAAGTCGACGTGACCGGGGGTGTCGATGATGTTGATCTGGTTCTTGTTCCAGAAGCAGGTCGTCGCGGCGGACGTGATCGTGATGCCGCGCTCCTGCTCCTGCGCCATCCAGTCCATCGTCGCGGCGCCGTCGTGGACCTCGCCGATCTTGTGCGTGATACCCGTGTAGAACAGGATGCGCTCGGTGGTGGTGGTCTTGCCGGCATCGATGTGGGCCATGATGCCGATGTTGCGGACCTTGTTCAGGTCGGTGAGCACATCTTGTGCCACGGAGTTCCTCCGATAGGTGATGGAGCCAGCGCACCGGGTTCATGGCCGAATGGCTGGGATTCTGGTGGTGGCGGTCGCCCGGTCGCGGGGATCGGGCGATCCGCCGCCGGGACCGGGCCCGCAGCGGTGACGCCGCGGGCCCGGTGGTCGCGGTCGCCCGGAGGCGGCCGCGGGGTGCGCTACCAGCGGTAGTGCGCGAAGGCCTTGTTCGACTCGGCCATCTTGTGGGTGTCCTCGCGACGCTTGACAGCGGCGCCCAGACCGTTCGACGCGTCGAGGATCTCGTTCATGAGACGCTCGGTCATCGTCTTCTCGCGACGGGCCTTCGCGTAGCTGGTGAGCCAGCGGAGCGCGAGGGTGTTGGCGCGGTGGGGCTTGACCTCGACCGGGACCTGGTAGGTCGAGCCGCCGACGCGGCGGCTGCGGACCTCGAGGGTCGGGCGGACGTTGTCGAGCGCCTTCTTGAGGGTGACGACCGCGTCCTGGCCGTTCTTGCCGGCGACGCCCTCGAGGGCACCGTAGACGATGCGCTCGGCGAGGCCCTTCTTGCCGTCCAGGAGGATCTTGTTGACGAGCTGGCTGACGATGGGGGCGCCGTAGACGGGGTCTGCGACGACGGGGCGCTTGGGAGCGGGGCCCTTACGAGGCATTACTTCTTCTCCATCTTCGCGCCGTACCGGCTGCGAGCCTGCTTGCGGTTCTTGACGGCCTGGGTGTCCAGGGCGCCGCGAACGATCTTGTAGCGGACACCGGGGAGGTCCTTGACGCGACCGCCGCGCACGAGCACCATCGAGTGCTCCTGCAGGTTGTGGCCCTCGCCGGGGATGTAGGCGGTGACCTCGGTGCCGTTGGAGAGCTTCACGCGGGCCACCTTGCGGAGGGCCGAGTTCGGCTTCTTGGGCGTGGTCGTGTAGACGCGCGTGCAGACGCCGCGCTGCTGGGGGTTGGCCTTCAGGGCGGGCGCCTTGGTCTTGGTGACCTTCGGCGTGCGTCCCTTGCGGACCAACTGCTGAATCGTTGGCACTGGTTTTGCTCCTTGAATGCTGCACGGTGACAGCGGATCGATGGTCGACATTCGGCCCTCCCGTCTCCGGGAACGGCCGAGTTCATCTGGACCCGACGCACCCCGCGGCCCCGCGAGCGGGACCGGGAGGGTGAGGGGTATGCCGTGGGGGCCGCCCGATCGGACGAACCCGCGGATCCTCGCGGACCCGGTGGAGCGAAGTGCGGCGACCGCATCGACCCGGAGGCACGACACGAGCGCACGGCAAAGCGCACACCCGAAGAATATTACGGGGAGTGACGGGGCCGGTCAACCGAGCGGCGTTCGCCCTGGGAGATGCCGCAGCGCCGCGCTGAGCCGCGCCGGGACTCCGTCGTCACTCCCGCTCGTCGCCCTCCCAGCCCCAGTGGGGGCTGCGGCCGCCGGCGTCGCGACGGGCCAGGAGCAGGAGGAACACGAGCTGGACGGCGGCCGCGAGCACGCCGGTCGCGATCGCGAAGACAGTGGGGGCGTGGTCGAGGATCCAGCCGAGGATCTCCCCCGGCTCCTGGCGGCCGAGCCCGTAGAGCGCTCCGCCCGTGACGAGGAAGAGCAGGTAGACGACGACCCCGGTCAGCAGCGACGGGCCGAGGACGCGGTGGACGGCGGGACGGGCGGCGAGGGTCACCATCGCGACCAGCACGGCGACGACGCAGACCGCCACCGACACCGGCCCCAGCAGCGGGCCGGCGTCGCGCTCGGGCACGACGTCCTGGTCCAGCAGGAGGCTGAGGACCCCGAACGCGCAGACGACCAGGGCGAGGTAGAGGAACGCGGCGAAGCCGGCCAGCGCGAGGCCGTAGCCCAGGCCGGCTCCGCGGCCCTGCCCCTGCCCCTCCGGAGTCACGACTGCGCGGCCGCTTCGCGCTCGGCGTTGCGGCGCTTGACGCCCCGGGCGCGGCCGGCGATCGCGGCGCCGCCCCAGACGCTCGCCTCCCGGCCGAGGACGCCGGCGGCGAGGACCGCCGCGAGGACGGCGGGATCGCTGACGTAGTCGAGCGCGAGGGAGCGGTCGATCGGCAGGGCGAGCGGTCCGACGGCGCTCCAGCCGCCGACCAGCGCGGCCGCGGCCGTGAGGAGGGCGACGAGGAAGCCGCCGAGGACGTAGGCCCACCAGCCCGCGCGGTTCACGACCAGCACGATCAGCGCCAGGCCGACCAGGAACGCGGCCACCGGGGCGAGGAAGAGCGCGGTCGGCGCAGCGTCGAGCGCGAGGGCGACCGGGTCGCCGCCGACGCGGTCGACGAGGAGGCGGATCGCCGTCAGGGCGACGAGGTACAGGACGGCGAAGACCGCGGTCGTCAGGAGGGCGAGCGCGAGGCCCGCGAGGCGGTTGCCGGAGCGCCGGACCGGCTCGGGCTCGGCCTCGACCGGCCCGAGGGCGCTGGGGGCGGACGCCGCGGCGGCCGGGGCGGCGGGCTCGACGGTCGGCTGCCGACCCGTCACGGGCTCGGGCCAGACGTACTCCCGGGTCGGCTGGGGTCCGGTTCCGCCGGACGTCTCGGTCGCGGAGGGGATCCGCGTGGTCTCGGCGTCGCTGCTCCAGGTCACCCGGACAGCATAGGCACGCCTTCCGCCGCGCCCGGTGCGCCGCGCGGCTCCCCGTCGACGGGGGACAGCGCCGACCGTCTACTCGAGCGGGTGGAGGAGGCGGTGCAGGAACTGCCGTGTGCGCGGCTCGCGCGGCTCCCGGAGGATCTCCGCAGGGGCGCCCCGCTCGACGACCACGCCGTCGGCCATGAAGACGACCTCCGAGGCCACCTGCCGGGCGAACTCGAGCTCGTGCGTCACGACGAGCATGGTCCAGCCCTCCCCCGCCAGCTCCCGCATCAGCGAGAGCACGTCGCCGACCAGCTCCGGGTCCAGCGCCGAGGTGGGCTCGTCGAAGAGGAGCAGATCGGGCCGCAGCGCGAGCGCCCGGACGATGCCCACGCGCTGCTGCTGACCGCCGGAGAGCTCGAAGGGGTAGGCGCTCCCCCGGCCGCCGAGGCCGACGCGCTCGAGCAGGCGCTCCGCCTCCGGGACCACCTCGGACGCGGGACGGCGCTGCACTCGCAGCGGCCCCTCCGTCACGTTCTGGAGGACGGTCAGGTGCGGGAAGAGGTTGAAGTGCTGGAAGACCATCGCGGAGTGGTCGCGCAGCCCGGTCAGCGCCTTCCGTCCGACGCCGCGGTCGAAGTCGAGGACACTGCCGTCGGCGAGCTCGACCACCCCGCCGTCCGGCACCTCGAGGCTGTTCAGCGAGCGCAGGACGGTGGTCTTGCCCGAGCCGGACGGCCCGATCAGGGCGACGACCTCGCCGCGGTGGACCTCCAGGTCGATGCCGCGCAGCACCTCCACCCCGCCGAACGACTTGCGGAGGCCGCGGGCCGTGAGCACGGGCCGGGCGTCGGTCGGAGTGTCAGCGGGCGACATAGCGGTCCAATCGCTTCTCGAGCAGGCCCTGGCCGCTGGAGAGCACCAGGCAGATGAGCCAGTAGATCAGAGCGGCCTCGAGGTAGAGGAGCATGAACTCGCTCGACGCGGTGGCGATCTTCTGCGCCTGCCGGAAGAGCTCGGTCACCAGGATGAGGGAGGCCAGCGAGGTGTCCTTCACCAGCGAGATGAAGGTGTTCGACAGCGGCGGGACGGAGACGCGCGCGGCCTGCGGGAGGATGATGCGCCGCAGCGAGAGCGAGCGGCTCATGCCGATCGTGTGCGCCGCCTCCCACTGCCCCTTCGGGACGCTGAGGATCGCCGCGCGGATCACCTCCGCCGCGTAGCCGCCCACGTTGAGGGCGAACGCGATGGTGGCGCTGGGCCAGGGGTCGATCTTCAGTCCGAGGCTCGGCAGCCCGTAGAAGATCACGAACAGCTGCACCAGGAGCGGCGTGCCCCGGATGACGGAGATGTAGGCGCGCGCGATCCAGGAGAGGATCCGCACCCGCGAGAGCCGCATCAGGGCGACCGCCAGCGCGAGCACGAGCCCGATGGCGAAGCTCGCCAGCGCGAGCGGGATCGTCCCGACGATGCCCCCGGAGAGGATCGGCCAGAACGACCGGAGGACGAGGTCCATTGTGTTCTCCCGCCTTCGCGGGAGGATCCGCGGTCGGCTCGATCGGGTGGTGGCGTCGGGGGCGGATCGTGTCCGCCTCCTGGGGAATGCTGGCACGCTTCGCGCCGGGGCGGGCGCCCTTGCAGGCGGACCCGCGGCCTGAGCCGCTCCGCCGCTCCCCCGCGACGGGACCGCTCACGCACGAGACGGCCCCTCCCGGAAGGGGAGGAGCCGTCTCGGGGTGGGGCTACTGGGAGACGTCGGCTCCGAAGTAGCGCTCGGAGATGGAGGCGAGGGTGCCGTCCTCGCGCAGCTCGTCGAGGGCGGAGTCGACGGCCTCGACGAGGTCGTCCGAGCCCTTCGGGAAGGTGAAGGCGCTCTCGGAGGTGTCGTCGGTGGTGACGGCGACCTTGAGGCCCGCGGCCTGGTCGGGGTAGGTCGTGGACCAGTCGAGCCAGGTGAGGCGGTCGTTCACGGTCGCGTCGACGCGGCCCTGCTCGACGAGGGCGATGGCCTGCGCCCAGCCCTCGACGCCCTCGACCTCGGCGCCGTTCTCCTGCGCGACGGTGTACCAGTTGCTCGAGAGCGACTGCGCGGTGGTCTTGCCGGAGAGGCCGGCGAGGTCGGTGATCGAGGTGTCGCTCGAGGGGACGATCACGACGCCAGGGCTGACCGAGTACGGCTCCGAGAAGTCGTACTTCGCCTCGCGCTCGTCGTTGATCGAGACCTGGTTCGCGATCACGTCGAAGCGCGCTCCGTCCAGGCCCGCGAACATCGCGTCCCACTGCGTCTCCTGGAAGTCGGGCTCGACGCCCAGCTTCTCGGCCACGGCGGTGATCACGTCGACGTCGTAGCCGGTGAGGGCTCCCGTCCCGCCGTCGGCGTGGAAGGAGAAGGGCGGGTAGGTGCCCTCGGTGCCGATGGTGAGCTTCCCCGAGTCCTCGACCTCGCCCAGTGTCAGGCCGGAGCTCGCGGAGGCGGTGCCCTCGCCGCTCGAGCCGGAGACCACGTCGTCGGTCGAGGCGGGCGCGCAGCCGGCGAGGACCAGGGCGGCGGCGGCGGCGGTCGTGCCGAGCAGGACGCGCAGGGAGGTGCGGGCGGAGAGGGTCACGGTGTTGTCCTTCGGTGCATCACGGAGTCGTGGCGGTCCCGCTGCGCCGGATGCGGCGCGGGGATCGACGAGGGGACGGGTCGTCCCGGGGCGGACCGCTGCTCGGCGGAACCGCCCGGAGTGACGATAACCAGTGGAGGGGGCGGCCCTATTCCCGGATGTCGCCGTGTGACGCCGGGAGTCCGGCCAGGAAGTGCTCGGCACCGGCGACCTCGTCGCTCGTGAGGCCCGCCGCCGACTCCGGACGCACCAGGTGGAAGGGGGTGCTCTGCTCGCGGGCCCAGTCGTAGGCGTCCTCGTGGAGGTTGTCGTCGATCCACACCACGGCGTCGATCGCGCCGCGCTCGGCGGCCGCCTCCAGCCACACCGCGACGGGCTGGAGCTTGCCCGTCCGGCCCGGGAACCGCGGGTCGCGCGGGAGGCCGCCGTCGAAGACGATCGCCTCCGTACCCGCCGGCAGCCCGAGGTCCTGGGCGAGGACCCGCGTCAAGCGCGGCGGCCAGGTCGTGGCCCACACGATCGTGCCGACCGCGGCCAGGCGGGCGACGAGCGCCGCCCGCTCCGGCTCGAGCTCCAGGCGGTGCGAGCCCGAGGCGCGATCGCTGCGGACGGAGGGGTTCAGGACGCCGTCGACGTCGAGCAGGATCAGGGCGGCCATGCCTGTCACCGTAGCGGCGGAGGAGAGGGTCGCGCGAGGAGCGCTAGCGTGACGGGATGCCTCCGTCCCTCGTGCTGCCGGACGGCCGCACGGCGGCGCTGGAACCCGATCCGCTGCGGCCGGAGGCGCTGCTGCTCACGGTCGACGGCGCGGAGCAGTCGCTGATCGATCCGGGCGATCCCCGGGCTCTGCACCTCGAGTACCTCGCGCGCCTCGGCGCGGTGGTCGACGCCGCCGCCCCTCCCGGCGAGCCGCTGCGCGTGCTGCACCTCGGAGCCGGAGCCCTGGCCCTGGCCCGGTACGTCGCCGCGACCCGGCCGGGCTCCGAGCAGCTCGCGGTGGAGAGCGCGGCAGGACTCGTGGAGTTCGTGCTCGAGCACGCGCCGCTCCCCCGCGGCGCGCGCGTCCGACTCCTCACGGCCGACGCCGCAGGGCCCCTGCCGCCCTGGAGCGCCGACCTCGTCGTGCTCGACGTCTACGACGGGGACGAGATCCCGGAGCCGTTCTACCGCGCGTCCGTCCTCGCTCCGCTCGCCGCCCGCGTCGGCGCCGACGGGCTCCTCGCGGTCAACGTCGCCGACGACGCCGACCACCGGAGGCTGGACCGCCTGCGCGGGGTCGTCCGGGAGCTGCTCCCGGTCACCGCAGCGGTCGGATCGACGGCCTTCGTCGAGGGGCGCACCGGCGGGAACGCGATCCTGCTCGCCTCAGGCTCGGCGCTCGCCGACCACGTCGCCGGCCGCCTGCTGCGCGCCGGCCCGCACCCGGTCTCCGCCGCGGCGGATGGCGACGTCGTGGTCGCCGAGGTGGCGGTAGAAGTCGACCCGTGAGTCGAGAGTGACGCCGGTCTCGAGGTACTTGGCGCGGATCCGCTTGATGTAGGTGCGGACGGTGTGCTCGGCGACGCTGAGGTCGACCGCGACGGTGCGGACCGCGGCACCCGCTCCGTAGGCGCGCATCACCCGGCTCTCCTGCGGGCTCAGCACCGGGCGGCGCTCCTCGCGCCCGTGCACGAGCCGGTGGCGGGCGGTGTCCGAGATCCAGGTGCGGCCGGAGGCGACCGAGACGACCGCCGCCGCGAGCTCGCTGGGGTCGTCGCCCTTCCAGACGTACGCCGCCCTCTCCCGTCGCAGCACGGCCCGCACCGGCTCCAGGGAGTCGGAGGAGGAGAGCACGACGAGGCCGACGGTCCAAGCCGCCGCACGCTCGAGGGTGTCGGCCACCTCCTCGCCGGGCACGCCGTCCAGGTCGAGGACCGCGATGCGGTCGACGCCCTCCTCGTCGTGCGAGAACTGCGGCAGCAGCTGCGCGAGCAGCGCCTGCAGCGCGGCACGCTCGATCGCTGGTCCGTCGACGACGGCCAGCGTGAACCGATCGAATCCGGTCACGGGGGTCCCCTAGCAGGGGCAGGTTCGGGTCCGCCCCGGCTGCACCGTAGCGGTCCGCGACGTCGTCGTGCACGTGATGGGACATTCCGTCTCAGTGGGAGGACGCCCCAGAGCACTCCGGATCGGCTCACGGAGCGCGTGGAGGACCACCCGCGGCACCGTCTCCGGCTAGTGTCCCTCTCCATGGACGACAGCGCAGAGGGCTCCCGGCGGGCCCGGAGGATCCCCGCGGAGCAGGTCCGCAGCCGCATGATCGCCACGGCGCGCGACGTCGTCTCGAACCACGGCCTCACGGTGAGCTTCGCGCACCTGCCCATGGAGGAGTACATCCGCCTGGCCGGCGTGCCGCGCAGCTCCGTCTACCGGATCTGGAGCACGCGCGAGGAGTTCGTGGCCGACCTGGTCGGCGAGGTCTTCGTGCGGGACCGGTACGCGGAGGGCGCCGATCCCGAGGCCCAGCAGGAGATGCGCGAGGTCTACGAGCGCTCCACCGATCTGCTCTCCACGGCCGCCGGCCGCCGCCGGGTCGCCTGGGAGACCATCCGCATCGGCGCGCGGGCCAATGCCGAGTCGCTCCGCCGCTCCGCCGACTGGTCGTCGTACAACGCACTGCTCGCCTGCACCTTCTCGATGGAGGAGGGGCCTGCACGCGACGCCGTGCGCGCCACGGCGAAGCGGATCGAGGGCATGCTCACGCGCCGGATGCGCGACTTCTACGAGGAGACGCTGCAGGTCTTCGGCGGGACGATGCGCCCGGGATTCACGACGCTCCAGCTCGCCCACCTCACCGCGATCGTGATCGACGGGCTCGCGCACCGCGGCCGGCTCCTCGACGATGACCTCGACGCCCCGGTGACCGCCCCCGGCCTCGACGGCGAGCCGGTCGAGTGGAGTCTGGCGGCCTGGACGATCCGCTCGATCGTCGACGGGATGCTGGAGCCGGTCGCGGAGGACTGAGCGGACCCCGCGACCCGGATCACTCGTCCGGTTCGGTGAACCCGTCGATCAGCAGCAGCACCGACACCACCGCCAGCGACGGTCCCTCGGGATCGGCCGGGTCGAGCGGGCCGGTCACCAGCTCCGGTGCCGCGATCCGCGCGATGCACAGACCCTCGATCAGGGCCGAGACGGCGGAGGCGAGAGCGGCGGCGCCGCGGTCCGGGCGCAGCCGGAGCCCCGCCTCGGCGAGGGTGTGCTCGTAGTACTTCGCCATGTTGTCGATGAAGTGCAGCTGGCGGGACCGCAGAGCGGATCCGATGGCGGTCCGCGCCGGCTCCTCGTGCGAGCCCACCGCGCCGGCGAGAGCGATGAAGTTGCGCCAGTGCTGCGACGAGAAGACGTTGTCGACGTTCGCATCGACGGCGACCCGGACGGAGGCGATCAGGGCCTCGCGGCGCTGCGCCGGGGTCGGCTCGGGGTCGGGGCTGTGGTGGAGGTGGGAGTTCCCGGCCCGCAGGGACGGCTGGTCGAGGCGGGTGGCGAGGACCCGCTCCGGGATCGCGGCGATCAGCTCGTCGTAGAACGCCTGGCGAGTGGGCCAGATCCGGTACACGGTGCTGCGCGGAACACCCGCCGAGCGGATGACGTCCTCGAGGGGCAGGTGGGCGACTCCGACGCGCAGGCCCTCGGCGCGGACGACCGCGAGAGCGGCGTCCAGCAGGCGGGTGCGGACCTGCTCGCGGGTCAGGCGGGGAGGACGCGCCGGCTCCTCCGCATCGAGGGGGTCGTCGCTCATCAGGCCTCCGGCGCCGGGATGCACGGAGGAGCCTCCGACATCTACTGTCCAGCCGAGCGTACCCGGAGGGAGCGCGGAACGTGAGAGGAGATCGGAGACGGGCGCGGCCCGCGCATGCGGCTCGGGTGCCGCGCGGGCCGCGCTGCCTGTCCCCCAGGCGGCCTCCCCATGGGCCGGTCCGACCGTATGCTTCCCGACAGACGTCCGTCAACTGACGCGACATGGTGTCTCCTCGGCGGTGTCCGCCGACCGGTCACGAGGACCGCCTCCGGGACTCCTCCGCCGCCGGGAGCGCCCTCGCCGCGGTCTGCGCTCGAGAGGCGTGCGGAGCGGACAGCTCGCCCGCGACGACGTCCGACACGACGACGGTGGCGTGCTCGACGAGGTCGACGTTCCGGGTCAGCCGCGCGTGGTGGCACGGGCTCGCGTCGACGTCGACCACGAGCTTCGCGAAGCGCAGAGCATCGCCGAGCCGCGCGAACGGCGAGAGCTCGGCGACGAGGGACGGCGCGTCCGCCGCGGCGAGGTAGGTGTAGCGGCAGGTCGAGACCACGTAGTCGTCGACTCCGGCCGTCGCCGATCCGGTCGCGACCATGATGTCGCCGAGGTCGACCGGCGCGGTGGCGAGGCCGAGCGCCACCGCGGCGGTCACCTGGATGTCACCCACCAGCGCCGTCACGTGCACGCCGGCGGGCCAGGGCGGCAGGGAGCCGAGCTCGGTCGATCCCGTCCGCAGGCCCTTGCCCGCCGCCGAGGCGAGGGCGTCGATCATCGGCACTCCCGTGCACTCCCCCGCGTGCTCGGCGTCCTCCGAGACGGCGTCCCCGCAGGAGGCGAGCATCGCCGAGACGCTCAGCCGGCTCTGCGGGTCCAGTCCTGCGATCACCGCGGGGCTGACCTGGCCGGAGTCGTCGACCATTCGTCCGAGGCGCTCCGCGACGTCGGATCCCGTGTTCGGGGTGCCGAAGGTGAGGACGGACGAGACCATCGAGGCGACGGCGGTCCCGTCGACCGAGCCGCTCAGCGCCTGGCGGGCGGCGAGCCCTCCCATCGAGTGCGCGACGACGACGGCGCGGTGCCCGGTCGCGGAGACGAGGCAGGCGATCGAGGAGGCGAGCGCGTCGCTGATCCCCGGGTCGGTGACCCAGCGCGCGGCGAGCCGGCGGTAGTCGAAGGTGTAGACCGCGGCGCCGTCGATCTGCTGCACCCGGCCGAGGAGGGACGGCTCGGAAGCGTCGAGCGGAGCGGTCGCCGACTCCGACGACACCATGTCGACGAGATGGGAGAAGGCCCCTGTGCGGTCGGCGTCGTGCGTCGCCGTGCCCAGCCAGCCGTGCAGCATCACGATGGGGACCAGCGCGGCGGCGGAGCGCGGCCGGACGTCGTCGCCCGCGAGCACGGGAGCCAGCTCCGCGACGCCGCAGGACGAGGGTGCGACCGCCTCTGCCGCCTCCGCCCGCCCCGCGGGCACCACGACGACGCCGACCACCACGAGCAGTGCGGCCAGCACGACGATCACGAGTCTCATCCGCGCGTTTCCTCACATGCCGCGACCAGGACGGGGAACGGGTACAGGCTCGACCCGACGAGCACCCATCGAGTCAATCACCCCGCTCCTGCGGGGAAGGCCGCTCGTCGCGAACGGGCGGCCCCCCGTGCGGGTGACCGCGGGTCGGGGACGACGAAGGCCCCGCCGGTGTCCCGACGGGGCCTTCGATCGTTCAGCTCACCTGGATCAGCTGTAGTTGCCCGGCTCGTAGCCGTCGCTCGAGAACGAGTCGAAGTCGACGAACGAGAGGTCGGCGTCGCTGAACGCGGCGTCGTCGGCGAAGATGCGGTTGGGGTACCGCTCGGCCTTCGCCTCCTCGGTCGCCTCGACCGACACGTTCCGGTACTTGGGCAGACCGGTTCCCGCCGGGATCAGCTTTCCGATGATCACGTTCTCCTTCAGGCCCATCAGCGGGTCGCGCTTGCCCTCCATGGCCGCCTGCGTCAGGACGCGGGTGGTCTCCTGGAAGGACGCGGCCGACAGCCACGACTCGGTCGCGAGCGAGGCCTTGGTGATGCCCATGACCTCCTGGCGGGCGGACGCGGTCCGCTTGCCCTCGGTCAGAGCCGCACGGTTGACCTCGCTGTAGCGCGAGCGGTCGACGAGCTCGCCCGGCAGCAGCTCCGTGTCGCCGTGGTCGACCACGGTGACCTTGCGGAGCATCTGACGCACGATGACCTCGATGTGCTTGTCGTGGATCGGCACACCCTGCGAGCGGTAGACGCCCTGGACGCCGCCCACCAGGTGCTTCTGGACCTCGCGGACGCCCAGCACGCGCAGGACCTCCTTGGGGTCGACCGTTCCGACGTGCAGCTGCTGCCCGAGTTCGACGTGCTGGCCGTCCTCGATGAGGAGCTGCGAGCGCTTGAGCACCGGGTAGATGACCGCCTCGTCGCCGTTGTCCGGCTGGAGGATGACGCGGCGGGCACGGTCGGTGTCCTCGATGGTGATCCGGCCGGCGGCCTCCGCGATCGGCGACGCGCCCTTGGGGGTGCGGGCCTCGAAGAGCTCCTGCACGCGGGGAAGACCCTGCGTGATGTCGTCGGCCGAGGCCGATCCACCGGTGTGGAAGGTGCGCATCGTGAGCTGCGTGCCGGGCTCGCCGATCGACTGGGCCGCGATGATGCCGACGGCCTCTCCGATGTCGACGAGCTTGCCGGTGGCGAGCGAGCGGCCGTAGCAGGCCGCGCAGACGCCGACGGCGGACTCGCAGGTCAGGACGGAGCGCACCTTGATGTGGCGCACGCCCGCTCCGACCAGCTTCTCGATGAGCACGTCGCCCACGTCCTCGCCGGCCTCGGCGACGAGCTCGCCGGCCTCGTTCGACGCCGGGGTGGCGAGCGAACGGGCGTAGACGGAGTTCTCGACGTTGGAGTCCTTGATCCAGGCGCCGGTGGCGTCCTGGAGCATGATCGGCAGGTCGAGGCCCTTCGAGGTGCCGCAGTCCTCCTCGCGGATGATGACGTCCTGCGAGACGTCGACGAGTCGACGCGTCAGGTAGCCCGAGTCCGCGGTGCGGAGCGCGGTGTCGGCCAGGCCCTTGCGGGCACCGTGCGTGGCGATGAAGTACTCGGCGACCGACAGGCCCTCGCGGTACGAGGAGATGATCGGTCGGGCGATGATCTCGCCCTTCGGGTTGTTCACCAGGCCTCGCATGCCGGCGATGTTGCGCACCTGCAGCCAGTTGCCGCGGGCACCGGAGGTGACCATGCGGTTGATGGTGTTGTCCGTCGGGAAGTTCGCGCGCATGGCCTTGGCAACCTCGTCGGTCGCCTCGGTCCAGATCTTCACGAGCTCCTGGCGGCGCTCGGCCTGAGTGGTCAGACCCTTGTCGTACTCGGACTCGACCTTCGCGGCCTTCTTCTCGTAGCCCGCGATGATCTCGGGCTTCGACGGAGGCGTGAGGATGTCGGACAGCGCCACGGTGACACCCGAGCGGGTGGCCCAGTAGAAGCCGGCGTCCTTGATCCGGTCGAGGGAGGCGGCGACCTCCACCTTCGGGTAGCGCTCCGCGAGGTCGTTGACGATCCCGGAGATGGTCGTCTTGTCGGCGACCTGCTCGAAGTAGGGGTAGTCGACCGGCAGCGCCTCGTTGAAGAGGGCGCGGCCGAGCGTGGTCTCGAGGAGGACCGGCGCGGTGACCTTGCCGTTCTCGTCGATCTCGACGCCCTCGGGTGCCTGACCCTGCGCGAAGTACACGTCCGACATGCGGATCCTGACCTTCGAGTTCAGGTGCAGCGACCCCTGGTCCTTCGCGAGGATCGCCTCCGAGACGGAGGAGAACGCGCGGCCCTCGCCGGCGGCGCCCTCGCGGATCGTCGTCAGGTGGTGGAGGCCGATGATCATGTCCTGCGTGGGCAGGGTGACCGGACGGCCGTCCGAGGGCTTGAGGATGTTGTTCGACGCGAGCATCAGGATGCGCGCCTCGGCCTGGGCCTCGACGGACAGCGGCAGGTGGACGGCCATCTGGTCGCCGTCGAAGTCCGCGTTGAACGCGGCGCAGACGAGCGGGTGCAGCTGGATCGCCTTGCCCTCGACCAGCTGGGGCTCGAAGGCCTGGATGCCGAGACGGTGCAGCGTGGGCGCGCGGTTCAGCAGGACGGGGCGCTCGCGGATGATCTCCTCGAGCACGTCCCACACCTGCGGGCGCGAGCGCTCCACCATGCGCTTGGCGGCCTTGATGTTCTGCGCGTGCGACAGGTCGATCAGGCGCTTGATCACGAACGGCTTGAACAGCTCCAGCGCCATCTGCTTGGGCAGACCGCACTGGTGCAGCTTGAGCTGCGGGCCGACGATGATGACCGAGCGGCCCGAGTAGTCGACGCGCTTGCCCAGCAGGTTCTGGCGGAAGCGACCCTGCTTTCCCTTGAGCATGTCGCTCAGGGACTTCAGGGCGCGGTTGCCGGTTCCGGTGACGGGGCGGCCGCGGCGGCCGTTGTCGAAGAGGGCGTCGACCGCCTCCTGGAGCATGCGCTTCTCGTTGTTCACGATGATCTCGGGGGCACCGAGGTCGAGCAGGCGGCGGAGTCGGTTGTTGCGGTTGATCACGCGACGGTAGAGGTCGTTCAGGTCGCTGGTCGCGAACCGGCCTCCGTCGAGCTGCACCATCGGGCGCAGCTCCGGCGGGATGACCGGGACGACGTCGAGGACCATCGCGGCCGGCGAGTTGCCGGTGGCGAGGAACGAGTTGACGACGCGCAGGCGCTTGATGGCGCGGATCTTCTTCTGACCCTTGCCCTCGGCGATCTGCAGGTGCAGCGTCTCGGCCTCCGCCTGGAGGTCGAACTGCTCGAGGCGCTTCTTGATCGCCTCGGCGCCCATGTAGGCCTCGAAGTAGACGCCGTACCGGTCGACGAGCTCGTTGAAGACCGCGTCCTCGGGCTTGAGGTCGCCGACCTTGAGGGTGCGGAACTGCTCCCACACGCTCTCGAGCCGCGCGATGTCCTCGTCGAAGGACTTGCGGATCTGGCCCATCTCCTTCTCGGCGCCGTCCTTGGTGCGGCGCTTCTGGTCGCTCTTGGCGCCCTCCGCCTCCAGTGCGGCGAGGTCGGTCTCCAGACGCGCCAGGCGGTCCGCGATGCGGGAGTCGCGCTGGTCCGAGAGGGTCTTGATCTCGAGCCGGAGCTCGTTCTCGAGCCCGGGCATGTCGGCGTGACGGCCGTCGTCGTCCACGTCGATGATCATGTACGCCGCGAAGTAGATGACCTTCTCGAGGTCCTTCGGCGCCATGTCCAGCAGGTATCCGAGGCGCGAGGGGACGCCCTTGAAGTACCAGATGTGGGTGACGGGGGCGGCGAGCTCGATGTGGCCCATCCGCTCGCGGCGGACCGAGGACTTGGTGACCTCGACGCCGCAGCGCTCGCAGACGATGCCCTTGAAGCGGACTCGCTTGTACTTGCCGCAGGAGCACTCCCAGTCGCGAGAGGGTCCGAAGATCTGCTCGCCGAACAGGCCGTCCTTCTCGGGCTTCAGGGTGCGGTAGTTGATGGTCTCGGGCTTCTTCACTTCACCGTGCGACCAGCGACGGATGTCATCGGCCGTTGCGAGGCCGATGCGCAGCTCATCGAAAGTGGTTACGTCGAGCAATGTTTTCTCCTTGTCGGAAAACAGGGTGTCTCGTCAGAGACGGGAGGTCGTCAGATGCTGGCGCGGATCAGATGTCGTCGACGGAGGACGACTCGAACCGGGAGGAGATGTTGATGCCGAGCTCTTCCGCGGCGCGGTAGACCTCGTCATCGGTGTCGCGCAGGCTGACCGCGGTGCCGTCGGCCGAGAGGACCTCGACGTTCAGGCACAGGGACTGCATCTCCTTGATGAGGACCTTGAAGGACTCCGGGATGCCGGGCTCCTGGATGTTCTCGCCCTTGACGATGGCCTCGTACACCTTCACGCGGCCGAGGATGTCGTCCGACTTGATGGTGAGGAGCTCCTGGAGGGCGTAGGCGGCGCCGTAGGCCTCGAGGGCCCACACCTCCATCTCGCCGAAGCGCTGTCCGCCGAACTGCGCCTTACCACCGAGCGGCTGCTGGGTGATCATCGAGTACGGGCCCGTCGAGCGCGCGTGGATCTTGTCGTCGACGAGGTGGTGCAGCTTCAGGATGTACATGTAGCCGACCGAGACCGGGTCCGGGAAGGGCTCCCCGGAGCGGCCGTCGAACAGCTGCGTCTTGCCGGACGAGCCGATCAGGCGCTCTCCGTCGCGCGTCGGGGTGGTGGAGTCGAGGAGCCCTGCGAGCTCCTCCTCCGCCGCACCGTCGAAGACGGGGGTCGCGACCTTGGTGCCGGGCGCCGCCTCGCGGGCGTGCTCGGGCAGGCGCGCGGCCCACTCCGGCTGACCCTCGACCTTCCAGCCCTGCTTCGCGATCCACCCGAGGTGGATCTCGAGGACCTGGCCGAAGTTCATGCGGCCGGGGACGCCGAGCGGGTTGAGGACGATGTCGACCGGGGTGCCGTCGGCGAGGAACGGCATGTCCTCGACCGGCAGGATCTTCGAGATGACGCCCTTGTTGCCGTGGCGGCCGGCGAGCTTGTCGCCCTCGGTGATCTTGCGCTTCTGGGCGATGTAGACGACCACGCGCTGGTTGACGCCCGAGCCGAGCTCGTCGTCGCCGTCCTGCGCGTCGAACACCTTGACACCGATGATCGTGCCCTGCTCGCCGTGGGGCACCTTCAGCGACGTGTCGCGGACCTCGCGGCTCTTCTCGTTGAAGATCGCGCGGAGCAGGCGCTCCTCGGCCGAGAGCTCGGTCTCGCCCTTGGGCGTGACCTTGCCGACGAGGATGTCGCCGGGGCGGACCTCGGCGCCGATGCGGATGATGCCGCGCTCGTCCAGGTCGGCCAGGAGCTCCGGGCTGACGTTGGGGAGGTCGCGGGTGATCTCCTCCTTGCCGAGCTTGGTGTCGCGGGCGTCGACCTCGTACTCCTCGATGTGGATCGAGGAGAGGACGTCGTCCTTCACCAGGTTCTGGCTGAGGATGATCGCGTCCTCGAAGTTGTGGCCCTCCCACGGCATGAACGCGACGAGCAGGTTCTTGCCCAGCGCGAGCTCGCCGTTCTCGGTGGCGGGGCCGTCGGCGACGACCTCGCCGACCTCGATGCGCTCGCCGGCCGAGACGACCACGCGGTTGTTGTACGAGGTGCCCTGGTTGGAGCGGTCGAACTTGCGGAGGAAGTAGGTCTGCGTGCCGCCCTCGTCCAGCTGGACGGTGACGGAGTCGGCGGAGACCTCCTGGACGACACCGGCCTTGTCGGCGGTGATGACGTCGCCGGCGTCGATGGCCGCGAATCCCTCCATGCCGGTTCCGACGACGGGCGACTCGCTGCGCAGCAGCGGGACGGCCTGACGCTGCATGTTCGCTCCCATGAGCGCGCGGTTCGCGTCGTCGTGCTCGAGGAACGGGATCAGCGAGGTCGCGACCGAGACCATCTGGCGCGGCGAGACGTCCATGTAGTGGACGCGCTCGGCGTCGACGAGCTCGACCTCTCCGCCCTTGGGACGGACCAGGACCTTGCCCTCCGCGAAGCGGAAGTCCTTCGTGAGGGGGGCGTTCGCCTGGGCGACCAGGTACTCGTCCTCCTCGGACGCGGTGAGGTAGTCGATCTGCGAGGTGACGGTGCCGTCGACGACCTTGCGGTACGGGGTCTCGATGAAGCCGAACGAGTTGATGCGCGCGAAGGACGCGAGCGATCCGATCAGGCCGATGTTCGGGCCTTCCGGGGTCTCGATCGGGCACATGCGGCCGTAGTGCGAGGGGTGGACGTCGCGGACCTCGACGCCGGCGCGCTCACGGGAGAGTCCACCGGGGCCGAGCGCCGACAGGCGGCGCTTGTGGGTCAGACCCGCGAGCGGGTTGTTCTGGTCCATGAACTGCGACAGCTGGCTGGTCCCGAAGAACTCCTTGATCGCGGCGACGACGGGGCGCACGTTGATCAGGGTCTGCGGGGTGATCGCCTCGATGTCCTGCGTGGTCATGCGCTCGCGGACGACGCGCTCCATGCGGGACAGTCCGGTGCGGACCTGGTTCTGGATCAGCTCGCCGACCGCGCGGATTCGGCGGTTGCCGAAGTGGTCGATGTCGTCGACGTCGAGACGCAGCTCGACCGGCTCGCCGTCGCGCACGCCGGGGAGGGCGGTGCGGCCGTCGTGCAGGGCGACCAGGTACTTGATGGTCGCGATGATGTCCTCGACCGTGAGCACCGAGTCGGACAGCGCCTTGTCGATGCCGAGCTTGCGGTTGATCTTGTAGCGGCCGACCTTCGCGAGGTCGTAGCGCTTGGAGTTGAAGTAGAAGTTGTCCAGCAGCGCGCGGGCGGCCTCGGCGGCGACCTGCTCGCCCGGACGGAGCTTGCGGTAGATGTCGCGGAGTGCGTCCTCCTTGGTGAGGATGTTGTCCTTCTCGAGGGTCAGCTCGATCGACTCGTAGCCGGCGAACTGCTCGAGGATCTCCTCGCTCGTCAGGCCGAGGGCCTTGAGGAACACGGTGACCGACTGCTTGCGCTTGCGGTCGATGCGCACGCCGACCTGGTCGCGCTTGTCGATCTCGAACTCGAGCCAGGCGCCGCGGCTCGGGATGACGCGGGCGGAGTAGATGTCCTTGTCGGACGTCTTCTCCTGCTGGCGCTCGAAGTAGACGCCGGGGCTGCGCACGAGCTGGGACACGACGACACGCTCGGTGCCGTTGATGATGAACGTGCCCTTCTCGGTCATCAGCGGGAAGTCGCCCATGAAGACCGTCTGGGTCTTGATCTCACCCGTGAGGTGGTTCATGAACTCGGCCTCGACGTACAGCGGAGCGGCGTAGGTCTTGCCGCGCTCCTTGCACTCCTCGATCGTGTACTTCTCGGGCTCGAGGTACGGGTTCGTGAAGCTCAGCTGCATCGTCTCGCTGAGGTCCTCGATCGGGGAGATCTCCTCGAAGATCTCGTCGAGGCCGGAGTTGGCGGGGAGGTCCTCCCGGCCGGCGGCCTTCGCCTCGGCGACGCGGGTCTTCCACGCCTCCGAGCCGACGAGCCAGTCGAAGCTCTCGGTCTGCAGCGCGAGCAGATCCGGAACGGTCAGGGTGTCGCTGATCTTGGCGAACGAGAGACGCGAAGCTCCGCGTCCGTTCTTGGGTGAGGTGGTGGTCGCGGTGGACGCAGCAGCCAAGGAAGGAACCTCCGTAGACCCTCGCGGGTCTCAATCTGTGGGATGTGTGGAGTGGGCTCCCGCCGGACGGGCCGCCACCCCTGCCCGCACGCCGTGCGGACCGAGGCGACTCGGTCTTGGGGGCGGGGCTAGAGTGTGGCAACGGCATCCACCATCTGATGCCGGGTTCCGGTGACCTGCCGACCGCGATATGAGGGCATGGGTACTCGGGAGCGCAAAGTACGAATATAGCCGCATCGCGCCACGCCGCGCAAGTGCGGATGCTTGCGCCGCCCCGCGGGGTCCGGTATACGAGGCCACGGCCTCCCGGATCGATCCGACCGGGCCGGGCGCGGAGCCCCGCCGTCCCGCCGCCGCGGCAGACTGGTCGGATGCAGGAACGCACCGGCCGCCGACGCGGAGACGACTCCGAGCACCCCCGAGCCGTGCTCGCCAGCGGGTACACCGCGCGGATCGAGCCCGACCGCCACTCGCCCGAGGCGGCGACCCTGGTCGTCGACGGCACTCCGCAGTCGCACGTCGACCTCGCGGATCCGACGCACCTCTCCTTCGAGTACGTCCGCCGGATCGGCCATGCGATCGACCTCGTCGCCCCCGAGGGCGACAGCGTCACGGCGCTCCACCTGGGCGCCGGAGCGCTCACCCTCCCCCGTTATGTCGCCGCGACCCGGCCGGGCTCGCGCCAGCAGGTCGTCGAGATCGAGGGCGCTCTGGTCGAGCTGGTGCGCGAGGCGCTCCCGCTCCCCCGCGGGGCGCAGATCCGCATCCGCCAGGGCGACGCCCGCGAGGTGCTCGGCAAGCTGCCGCCCGGGCTGCGCGGCACGGTCGACGTGGTCGTCGTCGACATCTTCTCGGGCGCGCGCACTCCCGCGCACGTGACCAGCGCCGAGTTCTACGGGGCGATCGCGCCGCTGCTCGCCCCCGGCGGCCTGGTCGCGGTGAACGTGGCCGACGGCGGCGCGCTCGCCTTCGCCCGCGCCCAGGCCGCGACGCTCGCCTCCGTCTTCGCGCACACCGCGATCATGACCGACACCCAGATGCTCAAGGCCAAGCGCTTCGGGAACGTGGTGATGCTCGCCTCGGCCGATCCGCTGCCGCTCGACGGCCTGCCGCGGCGCCTCGCCTCCGACCCCGCGCCCTCCAAGCTGGTGCAGGGGCGGGAGCTCGAGAACTTCATCGCCGGCGCCCTCGTCGTCACGGACGAGACCGCCACCCCGTCGCCGCTGCCGGCGCGGAGCATCTTCCAGGTGCGACGGGGCTGACCCGGGCCGCGCGTCGGGGCGCCGTCCGGGGACCCGCCGGTACACTCGACGCCGGGGTCAGCGACCCCGACCGTCCTCTCGTCCGCCGCGCGCGACGATCCGGATCCGCACTCCACGAGGAAGCATCGCCCTGAGCATCATCATCCGCCACGACCCCGCGACCCTCCACGAGGAGATCGACGTCGACGCCGCCCAGGAGCGCCTGGAGGAGATCGGCGCGCTGCGCAGCCTCGCCGCGCTCACCGAGAAGGCGGAGCTGCTGCGCCTGCTCGGGCGCGTCGACGAGGCGTGGGACCTCGCGAACGAGGCCGTCCGCCGCACCCGCTTCTCCGGCGACCGCGCCGAGCTGCTCACCGCCCGCGTCCGCCGCGCCCGCCTCATGCAGCTGCGGGGCCGCACCGACGAGGCCCTCTCGGAGCTCGCGCTCTGCGTCGAGGAGGCCCGCACGCACGAGTGGCACCTCGAGCACTCCTTCGCGCTCAAGCACCGCGGCCTCACCTTCTTCGAGCTGGGCGAGTACGGCCGGGCGATGCGCGACTTCGACGCCGCGACCGCCCTCGGCGAGCGCGTCGGGGTCCCCGAGGAGGAGCTCGAGGTCGCGCGCCTGGGCTACGCCGCCGCCTCCGAGTTCCAGGACGGGACCGACCGCGAGGCCCGCACCGACGGCACCGCCCGCGGCCGCCGCCGCGCCGACGGCGACGAGTCCTAGGCAGCGCCACCTGTGGCCGACCTCGAGGACGTGGCCCGCTGGGCCGACGCGCTGATCGAGGAGCACCTCGACCCCTCCTGGTCCTTCGCGCTCGACCACGCGCGCACCCGCGGCGGCGCCTGCCACTGGACGCGCCGCCGGATCACGGTCTCGCGCCACCTCGCCGCCCGCTGGAGCGACGAGGAGGTCCGGCAGACACTCCTGCACGAGGTCGCTCACGCGCTCGCGGGGCCCGACGCCGGGCACGGACCGCAGTGGCGGCGGATCGCGGCGCGGCTCGGCTACACGGGATCGCGCACCCACAGCAACCCGACCGCGGACGAGCTCGCGCCGTGGGTCGGCACCTGCCCGGGCGGACACCTCTTCTACCGCCATCGCCGGCCCACCCGGCCCCTGGCCTGCGGCCGCTGCGCGCGCCGGTTCGAGGCCGCGAACGCGATCCAGTGGCGGCGCCGACCGGTCCCGGCGCCGTGACCCCGGACGAGGCCCCGCACGGCGGGCGCACGCCGGTCACCGGGCAGTGGCTCCCCGAGGCCGACGGCCGGCGCTGGTGGTTCGACTCCGGAAGCCTCGCACTCGACTTCGCCACGACCGGAGCACTGCCTCCGGGAGCGGCCGAGCACCTCGACTCCGACGCCGCCCTGGCCGCCTGGCTCGCCGAGCGCTTCGAGGCGGTCGGCCCCGAGAGCCGGGACGCGCGCCTCGACGACGCGCTGATGCTCCGGGGCGCGATCGCCCGGCTGGCCGTCGCGGCCGAGGCCGGCACCGCGCCCGACCCGCGCGACGTCGACGTGGTCAACCTGGTCGCGGCGATGCCCGATATCCCGCCGGTGCTGAGCGGCGGATCGCGGCAGGCAGGACGGCTCCACGCGGCGGGCAGGCAGGCGCTCGCGTCCATCGCCCGGGAGGCCGTGGGGCTGCTGGGTCCGGCCGCGACCGGACGGCTGCGGCGCTGCGCGGATCCGGAGTGCCGGATGCTCTACCTCGACACGTCCCGAGCCGGGTCGCGCCGCTGGTGCTCGATGCAGCGCTGCGGGAACCGGTCGAAGGTCCGGGCCTACCGCGCGCGCGCCGCCGCCCCGCGCGGCTGACGCACCGCCGCGGCACCGGGAGCGGCGCCGCGGCGGGACGGGTCAGTCGGAGACGCGGACCGAGCGGTCGAAGGCGACGTAGCCCGAGAAGTCCTTGCCGACGCGGTCGAACGCCGTCGGGTAGGGGTGCGGGTACGACCAGGCCTTGTCCTTCTGCAGGCCGTCGCCGGTCTGCACCGAGAAGTACTGGCACTCGCCCTTCCACGGGCAGGTGTAGGGCGTGGGGCTCTCGACGAGCACGCCCTCGGCGATGCTCGACGGCGAGAAGTACCAGTTGCCCTCGATCGAGATCAGGTCGGAGTCGGGGGCGTCGGCGAGGACGACGTCGTTGAGGACGGCTTTCATGCGGGCCAGCTTTCGGTCGGGGCGGGGGGCGGAGGGACCGCCTCCGCCGAACGCTACGCCGGGGGCGGGCGAGTGGTCGAGGCGGCGGCTCGGATCCGCAGGGGCTTGTGCGCTCCGCGGACGCCCTGCACCGCTCGGAGGCCGCGCCCGCCGGAGCGGCGGGTCAGCGGAGGACCGCCACCTCGTCGACGGCGTCGACCCGGGCGGCGGCGCGGACCTCGTCCGCCCGCCCCTCGGCGGCGAGCAGGCGGCCGGACTCGGACGCGGTGAGCAGATGCGCGCACGCCCGGCGCAGGCCCTCGTAGGACGCGCAGGCCACCGCGGCCTCGGGCGAGACGTGGTCGATGCCCAGCCCGATGAGCGCGTCGACGACGGCGCCGGCCGCCAGCTGGTCCTCCATCGCGAACCGCGCCGCTCCGCTGTCGTCGACGTCGCCGAGTGCGATCACGTTGACGCTGGTGCGCCCGCCGTTCTCGTGCTGGCGCTCCAGGATCCAGCGGGCGACGGCCGAGCGGTCGGCCAGGCCCGCGCGGACGACGCGGCCCTCCACTCCCCCGAGGTCGGGGCTCTCGCCTCCGGGCAGAGCGTCGACGAGCACCGTGACGTGGGCGGGGGCGAGCACGCGGAGGGCGCGGGCCCCCCACTCGAAGCGGATCTGGTAGGTCGACTGGTCGACGGAGGCGGCGGGAGCGGTCACCCTGACACGGTAGCGAGCCCCGGAGGCGCATACACGTCCGGGGCTCCGCGCGCACCCGGTTCCCGCGCAGGGGCGGGCGGAGGAGGATGTCCCTCGTGAAGGTGATGCTCAAGCACGTGCTCGACACCGACGCCGACTCCGCCTGGCGCGCCCTGCAGAGTCCGGCCGTGTTCCGGGAGGTGATGTCCCCGCTCCTGACCGCCGCGTCGCTGGACGAGGGCGGCTTCCGCCCGACCTGGGGGCTCGGCTCCCACGAGGTCGCGATGGATGCCCTCGGGATCGTGCCGATGGGCGCGCAGGAGATCGACCTCTCCTACCGCCGCGTCCCCTCGATGCCCGACGTGCGGATCCTGCGCGACAGCGGCGGGCCCCTCACGGGCTCCCTCCGCCTCATCACCGCGTGGGACCACCGCATGGCCGTGGCCCCGCTCCCTGACGGGCGCACGCTCTTCCGCGACCGCCTCGAGTTCTCGGCGGGCCTCGCCTCGGCCGCGCTCTGGCCGTCGATGTGGGCGTTCTGGCAGTGGCGCGGCATCCGCATCCGCTCCCTCGCCCCGTCCTGGCGCCACGATGTCGGTGCCGACACCCGCCCGCGCGGGGAGTCCGCCGCATGAGCCCCGACGGTGTCGCCGAGGAGGAGACCGAGCTGTCGCGCTCGGAGCTCCTGCGCCTCCAGTGGCCCTCCGCCGACGAGGAGGAGCAGGACGACGACGGCGTCTCGCCCCGCCGCCGCCTCACGAACGCGGTCGAGGTGTCGGACTGGCGCCGCCACGTCCAGGCCCTCTACGCGGAGGTGCGCCGGCTCTCGAACGTGGACCTGCTCGCCGCGCACGCGTCCTGGATCCGCGGGCGCAACGCGCTCTTCGCGCAGCACCCCTCCACCCCCCTCCTCCCGGCCGACCGTGCGCACTTCCGCTCGCTGCCGATCGCGCCCTACGACGCGGCCTGGCGCTTCGAGCTCGAGGTGGCCCCCGCCGAGGAGGCGCGGCGGATGGACGTGGAGACCGGCACCGACGGCACCGTCCCCTTCGAGCTGATCGGCACGGTCGAGGTGCCGGACGCCGGCAGCCTCGACGTCTGGCGCCTCGCGTCCTACGGCGGAGGCCTGTTCCTGCCGGTCAAGGACGCCCTCGCGGGGACACCCGGCGGCACCTACGGCGGTGGCCGCTACCTCCTGGACACCGTGAAGGGCGCCGACCTCGGTCCGGGCTCCGCCCCGGGGACGCTGGTCCTCGACTTCAACTTCGCCTACAACCCCTCCTGCGCCTACGACCCGGCCTGGGCCTGCCCGCTCGCCCAGGCGGGCAACCGGCTGCCGGTCGAGGTGCCGGTCGGCGAGCGCTACCGGGGCTGACACCGACCCTGGACGTTCTCGGAGGGGCGGCCGATAGCCTCCGGGCGGCGCCGTCGTGCGCCGGAAAGCAGGAAAGCCGCATGCCCCGTCCCGTCCTCCTCGTCACCGGAACCTCCACCGGCATCGGCCGCGCCACCGCGATCGAGGCCGCGCGCGCGGGCTGGCGGGTGGTCGCCACCGTGCGGGATCCGGAGCGGGCGGAGGGCCTGCGCGCCGCCGCCGCCGAGGCCCGCGTCGAGCTCGACCTGCGGGCGCTCGACGTGACCGACGCGGACTCCGTCGCGGGCTGCCTCCGCGCCGTGGAGGAGGAGCTCGGCGGTCTCGACGCCCTCGTGAACAACGCCGGAGCCGGCCACCTCGGCACCCTCGAGCTGGAGGATCCGGAGGAGCTGCGCCGCGTGATGGAGGTCAACTTCTTCGGCACCGTCGCGGTCACCCGCGCCGCGCTGCCGATGCTGCGCTCGTCCCGCGGCCGCATCGTCACCGTCTCGAGCGTCGGCGGCGCGATCGGGCAGCCGTTCAACGAGGACTACTGCGCGGCGAAGTTCGCGGTCGAGGGGTTCTTCGAGGCACTCGCCCCCGTCGCCGCCTCCGTCGGCGTCCACGTGTCGCTGATCGAGCCGGGAGCGGTCCGCAGCAGCTTCGTCGAGAACGTCGGCGTCGACGCGGCGGCGATGCTCGCGCAGGCCGGCCCCTACGCGCCGGCGCTCGGCGCCTACCTCGACCGCGCCGCGTCGTCCTTCTCCTCGACCCACGCACAGGACCCGTCCGACGTCGCCGCCGTCATCCTGAAGACCCTGCGCGACCCGGAACCGGCCTTCCGCGTGCAGACCTCGGACTGGGCGGGCGACTTCGTCGGGACCAAGCTGAGCGACCGCGACGGCTCCCGCGTGCAGGCCGCGATGCGCGGATGGATCGGCATCCACTAGAGTGGGATGGTGCGAGCGCAGCGACTGCGCTCCCCCGCGTCGTAGAACGCCCCTTGTCCCCTAGGACTCTGACCGTCGAGGATCCGTCCCGACCATCTGGCGCACGTGCATGAGGCCCCCGGCCGCGCGCACCGAATCGTACGGCGAACGGATGTGACCACCGTCACCTTCGCCCGAACGCCGATCACCCGCGCCCCGGCCACCGCCCGCGCGTCCTCGATCGGCATGATGCCCCCGAAAGGCACCACTCCATGTCGAACACCCCCCTCTCCTTCAGCGCCCTCGGCGTGCCGGCCCCCCTCGTGGCCGCGCTCACCGCGAGCGGCATCACCGAGCCCTTCCCGATCCAGGTCGACACGCTGCCCGACACCCTCGGCGGACGCGACGTCCTCGGCCGCGGCAAGACCGGCTCCGGCAAGACCCTCGCCTTCTCCATCCCGATGATCGCCCGACTCGGCGGCTCGCTCGCCGGCGGACGCCGCCGCCCCGGCCGCCCGCTCGGACTCGTCCTCGCGCCGACCCGCGAGCTCGCCACGCAGATCACCGCCGCGATGCAGCCCCTCGCCGACGCGTACGGCATCGTCACCACCACGATCTTCGGAGGCGTCTCGCAGCAGCGCCAGGTCGCCGCGCTCAAGCAGGGCGTCGACATCGTCGTGGCCTGCCCGGGCCGCCTCGAGGACCTGATGAAGCAGGGCTTCGTGAACCTCGACGCCGTCGAGATCACCGTCCTCGACGAGGCCGACCACATGGCCGACCTCGGCTTCCTGCCGGTCGTCACGCGCATCCTCGACAAGACCCCCCGCGGCGGGCAGCGCCTGCTGTTCTCCGCGACGCTCGACAACGGCGTGGACAAGCTGGTCAAGAAGTACCTCCAGAACGAGGTGCTCCACTCGGTCGACGAGGCCAACTCGCCGGTCGCGCTGATGACCCACCACGTGTTCGAGGTCGACGGCCTCGACGCCAAGAACGCTCTCGTGAAGACGCTCGCGTCCGGCACCGGCCGCCGCATCCTCTTCATGCGCACCAAGCACCACGCGAAGAAGCTCGCCAAGCAGCTCACCGGCCAGGGCATCCCCGCGGTCGACCTGCACGGCAACCTCTCGCAGGTCGCCCGCGACCGGAACCTCGCCGCGTTCGGCGCCGGCACCGTCAAGGTCCTCGTCGCCACCGACGTCGCCGCCCGCGGTGTGCACGTCGACGACGTCGAGCTCGTCATCCACGTCGACCCGCCGATGGAGCACAAGGCGTACCTGCACCGCTCGGGCCGCACCGCCCGCGCCGGCAGCGAGGGAGACGTCGTCACCGTCGTCCTGCCCACGCAGCGCAGCGACGTGAAGACCCTCCTCCGCAAGGCCGCGATCCAGGTCGCGCCCCAGCAGGTGACGGCCGACTCGGCCGCCGTCGCGAAGCTCGTCGGCGACGTCGCTCCGTACGTCACCCCCAGCGCCGTCGTCGAGCCCGTCCGCGGCCAGTCGCAGGGCGGACGCTCGCAGGGCGCCAACGCGCAGCGCAAGCGCGCGGCCCGCACCGAGGGCACCGCCGCACCCCGCGGCGGACGCTCGACGGGTGCCGCGACCGGCGGAGGCGACCGCCCCCGCCGCGACCGCACCGCCGCCGAGGGACCCGCCCGCGGCGGCGCCCGCGGAGGCCGCAGCCGCTCGGCCGCCGGTGCCCCCTCGACCTCGGGCGGATCGCGCTCGTTCTACAGCACCGCGACCGGCGGAGCGGCCTCGGCCGCTCCCGCCCGCGAGTCCGCCGGCGGCGGCGCCCGCCGCGGCGGCCGCCGCGCGCAGGGCTGAACCGTTTTGTGCGCCGCGTAGCGGCGCACCGCGGTCGGCTTCAAGCATGGTCGCGACGCGCAGAGCGTGTCGCGACCGGCTAGGCCGATCCGCTCGCACGCGGATCGACCGTTCGCCTCGCGGGGAGCGGCTGGTCCGGGGGCTGAGCGTTCGGTGATCGCACGTCAACGCTCGTCCTGATCAGGGCGCCGACATCACGAAGGGCCGGGGCCCGCGACTTCTGGTCGCGGGCCCCGGCCCTTCGTCGTTCACGCTTCACCTCTTCGAGCGGAGTCCCGCACAGGGAGCTCCGGAAGTCCTCACCGCGTCCTGATCAGGCGATCCCCTGCTGCGCCGTCGTCGGGCAGGGGCGCCGCCTCTCCTCGCCCGGTCACAGAGGTCCGGTGGACGCCGGATCCACGAGCCGAACGGCCGGGTCGCGTGCCGGCGGATGGGTCCAGGCGGACGCCCGACACTCCAGCCGGCCCGCCATCCTTGCGCACCGATAGCGGCGCGCAGAAGGGAGCGCCGCGGCCGATCCGCGCCGCTAGGACAGGCGGCCGACGGAAGCGAGCGCGGCGCGGATCAGCGCGCCCCGCCCGCCCTCCATCTCGGCGGAGATCGCGTCGGAGCAGGCCTCGTCGGGGGTCATCCAGGTGAGCTCGAGGGCGTCCTGGCGGGGGTCGCAGGTGCCGGTGACGGGGACGACGTAGGCGAGGGAGACCGCGTGCTGGCGGTCGTCGGTGAACGGTCCCATGCCGGGCATCGGGAAGTACTCGGCGACGTGGAAGGGGAGCGGGCTCGCCGGGAGGAGGGGGAAGGCCATCGGGCCGAGATCCTTCTCGAGGTGGCGGAACAGCGCGTCGCGCAGCGTCTCGCCGTACATCACGCGGCCCGAGACGATCGTGCGGGTGATCTGGCCGGAGGGGGTCGCGCGCAGGAGCACGCCGACCTCGGTGACCTGCCCGAGCCCGTCGACCCGGACGGGCACGGCCTCCACGTACAGCAGCGGGAGCCGCCGGCGGATCTCGGCGAGTTCGTCGTCGGACAGCCACCCGGAGTTCGGGTCAGGGGTGCGCACGCTCATGCAGCCATTCTCACCCTTCGCGGCTGGTGTTCCGACCGGCGGCGGCGATCCCGCACTCAGGGGGATGATGGTGCGATGGGAATCGACGCGAACGCGGTGCTGTGGTCCTCCTCCGAGCGCGACCGCGTCGGCAGGCCCCTCCTGGTGCTGCTGCACGGCTACGGCTCGCACGAGGGGGACCTGTTCTCGCTCGGCGCCTACCTGCCGCTGGAGCCGGTCCTCGCGTCCCTCCGGGCGCCTCTCGCCCTGGGCGGCGGGGCGAACGCGTGGTGGCCCCTCCGTGTCCCGCTGGTGCCGGACGAGCCGCGGGCCGATCCCGAGGCCGTCGAGGCGGCGGCGGCCGGTGTGATCGAGTGGCTCGACGGTCTGGAGCACCCGGGCCCGGTGGGGCTGCTGGGCTTCTCCCAGGGCGCCGCGCTGGCGGTGCAGCTGCTGCGGCGCGCGCCGGGCCGCTTCGCCTTCGCGGTCGCTCTGTCCGGGTTCGTGGTCCCGCTCGCCGAGGGCGACGACGCGGACGAGCGGCTCGCCCGCGAGCGTCCTCCGGTGTTCTGGGGCCGCGGGACGCTCGACACGGTGATCCCGGAGGAGCTCGTGCGGGACGCGGCGGCCTGGTTCCCGGAGCACACGGCGCTCGACGCCCGGGTCTACGAGGGCGTCGCCCACGGAGTCGGGCAGGCCGAGCTCGCCGACATCGGCACGTTCGTGCGTCTCTGCTTCGCCTGACGGGCGGGCTCCCCCGCGTCAAGGGCTCGCCCCCGGGCCGCGACCCCGGCAATGTCGGAGGTGGCAGGGAGGATGGGTGCATGCCGGACGTCCTCGAGCGCTTCTCCCCCGCCACGCGCGCGTGGTTCGAGGGCGCGTTCCCGGCGCCGACCGCCGCCCAGGAGGGCGCCTGGTCGGCCATCTCGAGCGGAGCGCACGCCCTCGTGGTCGCTCCCACCGGCTCCGGCAAGACGCTCTCGGCCTTCCTCTGGGCGATCGACCGGCTCGTGCAGGGCCCGCCGCCGGAGGATCCGCAGCACCGCACGCGCGTGCTCTACGTCTCGCCGCTGAAGGCTCTCGGCGTCGACGTCGAGCGCAACCTCCGCTCGCCGCTCGTCGGCGTCACCCAGACGGCGCTGCGGCTGAGCGCCGAGGGCATCGGCACCGCGCCGGCCACGGTCACCGTCGGGGTGCGGTCGGGAGACACGCCCGCCGCCGAGCGGCGCGTGCTGCAGAAGACGCCGCCGGACATCCTGATCACGACCCCCGAGTCGCTCTACCTCATGCTCACCTCGGCGGCGCGCGAGTCGCTCCGCGGCGTCGAGACGGTCATCGTCGACGAGGTCCACGCGGTCGCGTCGACCAAGCGCGGGGCGCACCTCGCCGTCTCCCTCGAGCGGCTCGACGCCCTGCTCCCGAAGCCGGTGCAGCGCATCGGCCTCTCGGCGACGGTGCGCCCGCGCGAGGAGGTGGCCCGGTTCCTCGCCGGCCGCTCCCCGGTCGCGATCGTGGCTCCGGCGTCCGAGAAGCAGTGGGACCTCAGCGTCGTCGTCCCGGTCGAGGACATGTCCGAGCTGGGGACGGCGGCTCCGCAGGACGGATCGACGATGGGGGCCACCGGTCCGCAGAGCGGGTCGATCTGGCCGCACGTCGAGGAGTCGATCGTCGACCGGGTCCTCGCGCACACCTCCTCCATCGTCTTCGCGAACTCCCGCCGTCTCGCCGAGCGGCTGACCGCCCGGCTCAACGAGATCTACGCCGAGCGCCGCGAGCTCGCCGCGGAGCGGGCGCGCGAGGCGGGCGAGCCCGTCGCCGTCGGGGCCCTGCTCGCCGAGACGGCCTCCTCCTCCGTCCGCCGCTCCCCGGCCGAGGCGATGGGAGCGGCCGGGGGCACGAGCGGCAGCGGGCAGTCCGCGCCCGACGAGGAGCCGCTGCTCGCCCGCGCCCACCACGGCTCGGTGAGCAAGGAGCAGCGCGCGATCATCGAGGACGACCTGAAGTCCGGCCGCCTGCGCTGCGTGGTCGCGACCTCGAGCCTCGAGCTGGGGATCGACATGGGCGCGGTCGACCTCGTCGTCCAGGTCGAGACGCCGCCCTCGGTCGCGAGCGCCCTGCAGCGCGTGGGTCGAGCCGGCCACCAGGTCGGCGAGGTCTCGCGCGGGTCCTTCTACCCCAAGCACCGGGCCGACCTTCTCCACTCCGCCGTGACGACGGAGCGGATGCGCTCGGGCCTGATCGAGGCGATCGCCGTCCCCGCGAACCCGCTCGACATCCTCGCGCAGCAGACCGTCGCCGCGACGGCCCTCGAGAGCCTCGACGTGGACGACTGGTTCGACACCGTCCGCCGCAGCGCCCCCTTCGTGTCCCTGCCCCGCTCCGCCTACGAGGCGACCCTCGACCTGCTCTCGGGCCGCTACCCCTCCGACCAGTTCGCGGAGCTGCGGCCGCGCCTCGTCTGGGACCGCGACGCGAACACGCTCACCGGCCGGCCCGGCGCCCAGCGCCTCGCCGTCACCAGCGGCGGCACCATCCCCGACCGCGGGCTCTTCGGCGTGTTCATGGTCGGCGAGCCGGGCTCGACCGGCAACCGCGTCGGCGAGCTCGACGAGGAGATGGTCTACGAGTCCCGCGTCGGCGACGTCTTCGCGCTCGGAGCCACCAGCTGGCGCATCCAGGAGATCACCTACGACCGCGTGATCGTGACGCCGGCGTTCGGCGAGCCCGGGCGCCTCCCGTTCTGGAAGGGCGACTCGCAGGGGCGCCCCGCCGAGCTCGGCGAGGCGATCGGGGCGTTCACCCGCGAGGTGGGCGCCGCCGCCCCCGAGACGGCGCGCGAGCGCTGCACGGCGGCCGGGCTCGACGAGTACGCGACCAACAACCTCCTCTCCTTCCTCGACGAGCAGCGCCTGGCCACCGGGCAGATCCCGGACGACCGCACCCTCGTGCTCGAGCGCTTCCGCGACGAGCTGGGCGACTGGCGGCTGGTGCTGCACTCCCCGTACGGGATGCAGGTGCACTCGCCGTGGGCGCTCGCCATCGGCGCCCGCGTCCGCGAGCGGCACGGCGTCGACGGAGCGGCGATGGCCGGGGACGACGGCATCGTCGTGCGGATCCCCGACACCGAGTCGGAGCCGCCGGGCTCCGAGCTGTTCCTGTTCGAGCGCGAGGAGCTGGAGCAGCTGGTCACGAGCGAGGTCGGCGGCTCCGCCCTCTTCGCCGCCCGGTTCCGCGAGTGCGCGGCGCGGGCGCTCCTGCTCCCGAGGTACAACCCGGGCAAGCGCTCCCCGCTCTGGCAGCAGCGGCAGCGGGCGGCGCAGCTCCTCGACGTCGCCCGCACCTACCCGACCTTCCCGATCATCCTCGAGACCGTCCGCGAGTGCCTCCAGGACGTCTACGACCTGCCCGCGCTGCTCCGGCTCGCCGCACGGCTGGACGGGCGCGAGCTGCGGATCCTCGAGGTCGAGACGCCGACCGCCAGTCCGTTCGCGCGGTCCATGCTCTTCGGCTACGTCGCTGCCTTCATGTACGAGGGCGACAGCCCGCTCGCCGAGCGCCGCGCGGCGGCGCTCTCGGTCGACGCGACGCTCCTCGGCGAGCTGCTCGGCCGGGCGGAGCTGCGCGAGCTGCTCGACCCGGCCGTCCTCGCGCAGATCGAGCGCGAGCTGCAGCGCGTCGAGCCCGAGCGCCGCCTCCGCGGGCTCGAGGGCGCCGCCGACCTGCTCCGGCTGCTCGGCCCGCTGACGCTCGACGAGCTCGGGGAGCGCCTGGTCGACGAGTCGGTCGCCTCGGCGGACGTCGCGAAGGCGCCCGCGATCGAGCGCGCGGTGCTCGAGGCCGACGTCGCCGCGCTCGTGAAGGCGAAGCGTGTCCTGCCCGTCGGGCTCGGCGGCGAGCAGCGGTACGCCGCGATGGAGGACGCCTCCCGGCTCCGCGACGCTCTCGGCGTGCCCCTGCCGATCGGCGTCCCCGTCGCCTTCATCGACCCCGTCCGCGATCCGCTCGGCGACCTCGTCGCCCGCTACGCGCGCACCCACGGCCCCTTCACCGCCGCCGCCGTCGCCACCCGCCTGGGCCTCGGCGTCGCGGTCGTCACCGACACCCTGCGCCGCCTCGCGGGCGAGCGTCGCGTCTCGGAGGGCGAGTTCCGCCCCACCGGCACCGGGACCGAGTGGTGCGACGCCGAGGTGCTGCGCCGCCTGCGCAGCCGCTCTCTCGCCGCGCTCCGCAAGGAGGTGGAGCCGGTCGACGCGGCCGCGTACGCCCGCTTCCTCCCCGCCTGGCAGCACGTCGGCGGCTCGCTCCGCGGCATCGACGGCGTGGCCTCCGTGATCGACCAGCTGGCCGGCGCGCCCATCCCCGCGTCCGCGTGGGAGTCGCTGATCCTGCCCGCCCGGGTGCGCGACTACTCCCCCGCGATGCTCGACGAGCTCACCGCGACCGGCGAGGTCCTCTGGGCCGGCGCGGGCACCCTGCCCGGCAACGACGGCTGGGTGAGCCTCCATCTCGCCGACACGGCAGGGCTGACCCTCCCCGTCCCCGCCGCCGAGTCCGTGACCCTGACCGAGCTCCAGCAGGAGATCGTCGGCGTGCTCGGCTCGGGCGGCGGCTACTTCTTCCGCCAGCTCTCCGACGCGGTCGGCTCCACCGACGACGCGGGCCTCGTCGAGGCCCTGTGGGAGCTGGTCTGGGCCGGGCTCGTCACGAACGACACCCTGGCGCCGCTGCGCACCCTCGTCGGCTCGACCGGCGGCGCCCACCGCCAGCCGCGCGCCCCCGCCCGCGCTCGCGCGCCCCGGGGCCGGATGACCGCCCGTCCCACGATGGCCACCCGCGTGGGGCCGCCGACCGCCGGCGGCCGCTGGTCGATCGTGCCGCTCGCGGAGTCGGACGCGACGATCCGCGGGCACGCGCTCGGCGAGACGCTGCTCGAGCGGTACGGGATCGTCACCCGCGGCTCCGTGCAGGCCGAGGGCGTCCTGGGCGGCTTCGCCCTCGCCTACAAGGTGCTGAGCGGCTTCGAGCAGCAGGGCCGCGCCCGGAGGGGCTACTTCATCGAGAAGCTGGGAGCAGCGCAGTTCGGCACAGCCGGCAGCGTCGACCGGCTCCGCACGTTCGCCCCGCAGGACGAGGCGCAGGAGCGCTCACGACCGGTGCTCGCGCTGGCGGCGACCGACCCCGCCAATCCGTTCGGCGCCGCTCTGCCGTGGCCGCAGGGCGAGGGGCACCGCCCCGGTCGGAAGGCCGGCGCGCTGGTCGCCGTCGTCGACGGAGCGCTCGCGGTCTACCTCGAGCGCGGCGGCAAGACCGCCCTCACCTTCACCGCCGACGAGGCGGCCCTCGCCGACGCGGCCGGCGCCCTCTCGCAGCTCGTCCGCTCCCGCGGGGTCGAGAAGCTGACCGTCGAGAAGATCGACGGCGTCTTCGCGCTCGGCACGCCCTTCGGCGACGCCCTCGTCGCCGCCGGCTTCGTCGCGAATCCGCGCGGCCTGAGGATGCGCTCGTGAGCGCCGGAGGGAGCCCGCGTGCCCGAGGGTGACACCGTCTACCGATCCGCCCACAACCTCGCCGAGGCGCTGGACGGCGAGGTCCTGACCCGGTGCGACGTCCGCGTGCCGAAGTACGCGACGGTCGACCTCACCGGCGAGACGATCGACGAGGTCGTCCCCCGCGGCAAGCACCTGCTGATGCGGGTCGGCGACGCGCTGATCCACTCCCACCTCAAGATGGAGGGGAGCTGGCACCTCTACGCCCGCGGCGAGGGCGAGCGGCCGAAGTGGCACCGGCCGGCGTTCCAGGCCCGGATCGTCCTCGAGACCGAGGACTGGCAGGCGGTCGGCTTCGAGCTCGGGCTCCTCGAGATCGTCCCGCGCTCGGCCGAGGAGGACGTGGTCGGCTATCTCGGCCCCGATCTGCTCGGCGCCGACTGGGACGCGGACGAGGCGCTGCGACGCCTGTCCGCCGATCCGGAGCGGCCGATCGGGCTCGCGCTGCTCGACCAGCGGATCATGGCCGGACTCGGCAACGTCTACCGCGCCGAGCTGTGCTTCCTGCGCGGCGTGCTGCCCACGCGCCCGGTCGGCGGGAGCGGCGACCTCGTGCGCACCATCGCGCTCGCGAAGCGGCTCATCACCGTGAACCGCGAGCGGATCGAGCGCACGACGACCGGCAACCTGCGCCCGGGCCAGCAGCTCTGGGTCTACGGCCGCGACCGCAAGCCGTGCCGGCGCTGCGGCACTCCGATCGAGCGCGGCGAGCTCGGCGACGACGAGCTGCAGCTGCGGGTCACCTACTGGTGCCCGCACTGCCAGAGCTGAGGGGCTACTCCTCGACCGCGGAGCGGCGCCCGGGGACGTGCTTCTCGTGGACGCCGACGTCCGTCAGGCGCTCGATGCGGTCGACGTGGCGGCCGGGCTCGCCGCCGTCCGCGGCGATCCAGCTGCCGACGAGGAGGAACCCGTCGCGGCCGCCGGCCGTCAGCGGGCCTGTGATCGTGAACGACCCGAGCGCCGGAGTCGAGAACGCCACGCGCACCGGGTCTCCGTGCTCGAGCCCCTCGGCCGAGCGCTCCCCGCCGACCTCGTCGGCGTCCGGAGCCAGGCCGATGCTCTGGATCTCGGTCCCCGTGCCCAGGAAGACGTCCGCGACGACGAGCTCGCCGCCGACGGCCTGGCGGACGACCCCCTCGATCCCGTAGAGGCCGTAGCGCGGGGAGCGGACGAGGACGCGCACCGAGTCGCCGATCGCGACCTCGGCGAGAGCACTCCGGATCGAGGCGACGTCCCTCCGCGCGGGAGGGGCGGACAGGGCGTCGAGGATCGGGCTGGGCATCCGATCAGGGTAGCCGCTCCGGGAGCGCACCCGCCCGGCGGATCGGCGGCGGATCCCGGCCGGCTGAGGCGCCGGGTCGCATCGGCCGCCGACGCCGCGCGCGAGCGGCGGAGCACCGGCCGGAAGGCTCCGGCACCGCGAGACCCCGGCACTGCGGCGACACCGGCACCGCCGGGAGACGCCGATACTGCGGAGTCACCGGCACCGCCGGGAACGACGAAGGCCCCGCCTGAGCGGGGCCTTCGGACGATGCGGAGTCGGTGGGATTTGAACCCACGGAACCCAATAAAGGGTTCTCCACCTTAGCAGGGTGGTGCACTCGACCGGACTATGCGACGACTCCTGAGCGCCCGCTGGCGGACGCACGACGACCATCATAACCGCACGCGCGAGGGCCTCGCGACACGGGCGCCCGCCCCTCCGCGGGAGGGCGAGAAGCCGCCTACTGGTCCGACAGGGGCCGGCCGATCGTGCAGGTCTCCTGCTGCGCCGTCTGCCCGGAGACGTCGCTCGGGAGGGTGACCGGCCCGTCGGGTGCGCTCGTCGCGGGGGCGTCGGTCGCGGGGGCGTCGGTGGCCGGCGACTCCGTGGCCGCCGGAGCATTGGTCGCCCCGGGCTCCTCCCCCGTCGACTGCGAGCCGCCGCCGGTGGTGCCGCTCAGCGCGATCGGCTGGTCGGCGAGGAGCGCCGCGTTCAGCGCCGCCGCCGCGTCCTCGCTGGGGTACACGCCGTTGCCGTCGATGAAGGTCGGGTACTGCACGAAGACCACGTTCGCGAGGTCGACGTCCTTCACCGCGAGGCCGATCGACACGAGGGTGTTCACGTTCTCGAGCGAGGTGGAGAGCTGCATGTTCGAGACGGCCGCCTTCGCGAGGCCGTAGAGGTTCACCGGGTTCGAGAGCGTCGACGCGCTCTTCACCTTGCGCACCAGCGATGAGAGGTACACCTGCTGGCTCGAGATGCGGGTGAGGTCGCTGCCGTCGCCGACGCCGTGCCGGGTGCGGAGGAACGCCAGCGCCTCGGCGCCGACGAGCGTGTGCGTGCCCGCGTCGAGGTTCAGCCCCGTGTACTCGTCCTGGATCGGGGTGGCGACGCAGACGTCCACTCCGCCGACCGCGTTCGACATCTCGATGACGCCCTCGAACTGGATGAGCGCCGCGTAGGGGATCTCGAGCCCGGTCAGCTGCTCGACCGTCTGCACGGTGCACGCCAGCCCGCCGGCCTCGAGCGAGGTGTTGATCTTCGCCGAGTCCACCGCGTCCGAGACGGCGCCGGTGGCCGGGTCGGTGCAGGAGGGGATCGGGACGTAGAGGTCGCGGGGGAAGCTGACGACCTCCACGGTCGAGTGGTCGGCCGAGATGTGCATGAGCATCGTGACGTCGTTGAGGTTCTCGGCACGCTCGCCGTAGGCCCCGGCGGCCGATCCGTCGGCGCTGTCGCTGCCGGCGAGCAGGATGTTGACGCCGCCCTCGATCGCCCCGATCTCGGGCACGTCGCCTCCGCCCGAGTCGATCCCTAGGTCGACGGACGGACGCGCGCTCCCGGCGATCAGCGAGGCGGCGATCGCCACGATGCAGACCGCGCTGAGCACGCCGACGCCCACGCAGGCTGCGAGGATCCGCGCGGCGAAGCGCACGCCGCTCGGGCGGCGCAGGCGGCCGTGCCGTGCTGCTGTGGTCCGGGTGGACGCGCGTTCGCTCATCGGGTCGTACTCTCTCTCGGCTGCGGGACGCGTGTCGTCCCGGAGTCAGCGCGCGAGGTGGAGAGCACCCGTGGTGCCGCCCGCCCTCGGCTCAGCCGAAGAAGCCGACCGAGCAGGTCTGCTGGTCGGCGCTCTGGCCGGTGACCGATTCTGGCAGGGCAACCTTGGATCCGTCCTCGGGAGTCGCTGCAGGAGTGCCGGGTGCAGGAGTGCCCGGTGCCGCCTCGGCCGTCGCCAGCGGATCCGCGGTCGCCGGGCCCGACGGAGCGGCGGTGTCGGCCGGGGCCGCCGCCTCGCCCTCCACGGTCGCGCCGGCGCCCGTGCCGCCGGTGATGGCGATCGGCTGATCGGTCTGCAGGGCGCTCGCCAGGACGTCGCCCGCGGCGCGGTCCGGCTCCACTCCGCTCGGAGTCGCCCCGGTCGGGTACTGCGCGAAGACGACGTCCGCGAGGTCGACGTCCTTCAGCGCGAGTCCCATCTGGACCATCGTGTTCACGTTGTCGAGACCGGTCGAGAGCGTCATGTTGCCGAGCGCCGCCTTCGCGAGACCGTAGAGCGCGACCGGGTTGAGGAGGGTGTCCGCGCTCTTGATCCGGCGCACGAGCGCCGAGAGGAAGACCTGCTGGTTGCTGATGCGGGTCAGGTCGCTGCCGTCGCCGATGCCGTGGCGGCTGCGGAGGAACTGCAGCGCCGCCATGCCCTCGAGCGAGTGCACGCCCGGCTCGAGGTAGGTGTTCGTGTAGGGGTCCGCGATCTCGGTCGCGACGCAGACGTCGACTCCGCCGACCGCGTTCGACATCTCGATCACGCCGTTGAACTGCACGACCGCGCCGTAGTCGACCCGGACGCCCATGAGGTCCTCGACGACCCCCGCCACGCAGCCGAGGCTGACGTCGCTGCCCATCGCCTCGTTGATCTTGGTGTCGTACCGGGCGGGGATCGTCTCACCCGTGGCGGCGTTCACGCACTCCGGGATGTCGACGTACATGTCGCGGGGGAAGCTCACGACCGTCGCGTTGCTGTGGTCGGCCGAGACGTGCATCAGCATGTTGACGTCGTTGAGGACGCTCGTCTCCTCGTCGGGGTCGCCGTAGGCGTCGCCCTGGCCCTTCCGCGAGTCACTGCCGACGACGAGGACGTTGAAGCCGCCCTCGAGTGCGCCGATCTCCGGGGCGCCTCCGGCCTCGACGCTGGAGCCGGCCGCGCCCGGGTGCAGGTCGACCGAGGGCTGCACGGACTGGACGATCAGCGTCGCCGCGATCGCGACCACCGACACCGAGGCGACCACGCCGACACCGCCCACGAGGGCGGCTCCCTTCACCAGGGTCCGCGCGAGGGTGTGCCGCTTCTGGCGGCCGTGCCGCACGAAGGGGCGCGGCGTGCGCGGAGTGTCGCGAGTCTGTGTCGAAGGGCCCGTGCGGCGCATCCGTCTCCCGGTGTCGAGGCGTCAGTGGTGCGGAGGTGAGGGCCGGGCGTCGATCCCGGGCGTCGCGCAATCCTATACAGAGGGCTGGCGCGTTCCGAAGGAGAGCGGGCAGGCCTCCGTCGTCGCGCGCCAGGACGGGCGTCGGACGGCGCCGGCGGGAAGCGACGCGAAGAACGGGACTCCGCGGCGGACGGCGTGGCGGAGGGCGTGGGATTCGAACCCACGAGACGTTTCCGCCCACCAGTTTTCAAGACTGGCTCCATCGGCCGCTCGGACAGCCCTCCCGGCCGCTCCCGCAGGAGCGACACCCGATAGTAACCGCCGAGCGCGCGGGACCGTGGTCAGCGCAGCGCCGAGAGCGCGACCGCCACGCCGTCCTGGTGGACCGAGGGGATCACGGCGGAGGCCACGGCCCGCACCTCGTCGGGCGCCTGCCCCATCGCGAGCCCTGCGCCCTCGGCGGCGGCCCAGGTGAGCATCTCGATGTCGTTGCGGCCGTCGCCCAGCGCGACCACGTCGCTCCGCTCGATGCCCAGCTCCTCGCGGACGACCTCGAGCGCGGTGGACTTGTTGACGCCGTGCGGGGCGATGTCGAGCCAGGCGGTCCAGCCGATCGCGTAGCTGACCTGGTGCAGGCCCATCTCCTCGACCAGCGAGGTGAACTCCTCGATGCCGGTTTCGGGCGAGATCACGACGACGCGGGTGCACAGCCGGCCGAGCAGCTCCTCGAAGGGGACGTGGGTCGTCTCGGCACCCATCACGGCACCGCCCGGGAACGCCTCGGTGTAGAAGAAGGCGCCGTCCGCGTCCTCGACGGCGTAGTGCGCGTCGGGGAGGGAGCGGCGGATGGTCTCGAGGACCTCCGTCGGGTCGAAGGTCTCGACCGTCTCGGGGACGTACGCACCGGACGCGTCGCGGCGGAGCGTGACCGCTCCGTTGCAGCAGATCACGTACTCGGGCGAGATCCCGAGGCGCTCGACGACCGGCAGGGTGGAGGAGGGCGAGCGCCCAGTGGCGAGCATCACCTCGTCGCCCTGGGCGGCCACGCGGGTGATCGCGTCCGTCACCGCGCGGGTGATGGTGCCGTCCTCGTGCATGACGGTGCCGTCGATGTCGAGGGCGACGAGGCGGCGGCCGGAGGCGCGGGCCGCGCTCATGCGACGGGCTCGAGCACCTCGAGGCCGCCGAGGTGGGGCCGCAGCGCCTCGGGGACGAGCACCGAGCCGTCCGCCCGCTGGTGGGTCTCGAGGAGGGCGACGATCCAGCGGGTGGTCGCGAGCGTGCCGTTGAGGGTTGCGACCGGAGCCGTCCTCCCCGACTCGGTGCGGTAGCGGGTGTCGAGGCGGCGGGCCTGGAACGTGGTGCAGTTCGAGGTCGAGGTCAGCTCGCGGTAGGTCTCCTGCGTGGGGACCCACGCCTCCACGTCGAACTTGCGCGCCGCGCTCTGGCCGAGGTCGCCGGCCGCCGTGTCGATGACGCGGTAGTGCAGGCCGAGGCTCTGCAGGACGTCCTCCTGGTACGAGAGGAGGCGCGCGTGCTCCGCCTCGGCGTCCTCGGGGAGGGTGTAGACGAACATCTCGAGCTTGCTGAACTGGTGCACGCGGATGATGCCGCGGGTGTCCCGTCCGCCCGAGCCCGCCTCGCGGCGGTAGCAGGTGCTCCAGCCCGCGTAGCGCTTCGCGCCGCCGGAGAGGTCGAGGATCTCGTCGGCGTGGTAGCCGGCGAGGGCGACCTCGCTGGTGCCGGTGAGGTAGAGGTCGTCGTCGCGGAGGCGGTACACCTCGTCGTCGTGCTCGCCGAGGAAGCCGGTGCCGTCCATGATCTCGGGGCGCACGAGGGTCGGCGTGATCAGCGGGGTGAAGCCGGCGGCGAGCGCCTTCTCGAGGCCCAGGTTCATCAGCGCGATCTCGAGGCGGGCGACCAGGCCCTTGAGGAAGTAGAAGCGCGCGCCGCTGACCTTCGCGCCGCGCTGCATGTCGATGCCGTCCAGCAGCTCGCCGAGCTCGAGGTGGTCGCGCGGGGCGAAGTCGAAGACGGGGCGCTCGCCGACCGTCCTGACGAGCTCGAACGACTCCTCGCCGCCCGCGGGGACGCCCTCGATGATCGGGTTGGCGATGCGCTTCACCAGCACGGTGAAGGCGTCGTCGGCCTCGGACGCCTCCTGCTGGGCCTGCTTGGCGGCGGCGGCGAGGCGCTGGGCCTCGGCGACGAGGGCCGCCTTCTCGTCCTTCGGAGCCTTGGCGACGGTCTTGCCGAAGGCGTTCTGCTCGGCCCGGAGCCGCTCCGCCTCGGTGATCGCCGCACGGCGCACGCGGTCGGCCTCGAGCGCCTCGTCGACCAGCTCGACGGAGTCGCCGCGCGCCTCCTGCGAGCGCTTCAGGACGTCCGGGTTCTCGCGCAGAAGTACGGGATCAATCACCCCAGCAGTGTAGAGGAGGGCCGGGACGGGCCGCCGCCCGCGCGTACCCCCGGGGCCGGCTGAGCATCGGCCGCGAGGAGGCATCCGATCGCGCGGACGGCTGCGAATCTGAGTCATCCCCCGAGAACGTCCCCCCGCGTTCGACACCCCTGCTCCCCTGAAGGCTCTTCCATGCACGCCACCCCCCTCATCGACGCGACCCCCGGCGTCGTCCTCGAGCGCGACGGCTCCGGCGCCCGGATCACCCTCAACCGCCCCGACGCCCTCAACGCGATCGATCTCGGCACCGCGCGACTGCTGCTGAGCACCGTCGCCGACCTCGACGCCGACGCCGGCTGCTCCGTCATCGTGATCGCCGCGGCCGGCCGCGCGTTCTGCACGGGCGGCGACATCTCGGCGATCATGGGGTCCGAGAACCCGGACCACTACCTGCGCGACGTCGCGACCACGACCGCCCAGGTGATCCGCCTGCTCGAGGACAGCCGCGCCGTCGTCGTCTGCGCGATCGACGGCATGGTCGCCGGCGCCGGCATCGCCTTCGCTCTGGCCGCCGACATCGTGATCGCGACTCCCGCCGCCCTCTTCCTCAGCGCGTACGGCGACGTCGGGCTCGTCCCGGACGTCGGAGTCACCGCCGCGCTCCCCCGCGTCGTCGGCCGCCGCCGCGCCCTGGACTTCGTGCTGTCGGGCCGCCCGGTCCGCGCGGCCGAGGCGCTGGAGTGGCAGCTCGTGACCGAGGTCGTGCCGCGCGCCGACCTCGCCGGCCGCGTCGACGAGCGCGTGCGCGCCCTGGCGGCGAAGCCGGCGCACGTCGCGTCCGCCGCCCGCCGCCTCCTGCGCACCGACCCGCTCGACCGCGCCGAGCGCATCGTCGAGGAGACGGACACCCTGGTCGAGTTCCTGGCGGTCCCCGCCACGCGCACGCTCCTGGACGCCGAGCACGAGCGCCAGGCCCGCCGCGCCGCCAGGGCGACCGCCTCGCTCTGACCCGGGGCGAGCGTCCGCGACGACGCTCCGGCCCGGGCCGGGCGGACGTCCGCCCGACGGCCCACGGATCGGCCGGGCGTTCTCCTCCGATCTCGGCTACGGTGGTCCCCGCGAAGGGGAGTAGTTCCCACCGTCCGCCGAGCGGACGACGAGGCGCGTCGACATGCTGGTCCGGGACGATCCGGGCCCGGCGCTCCACCCCGGCTCCGGCCGGGGCGAACGAGACCTTCGGTCAGTCGACGCACGTCCTGACCGGTCCTCTCGCGCGGGTCGGCGGACCTGAGCCAGGAGATCGCATGGCGACCACCGCCTCCACCCCCAGTCCCGCCCAGGTGCGCCGCTGGCGCCGCTACCTCGCCGACGAGCTCGCCGAGGCCTCCGTGTACCGCGACCTCGCCGGCCGCCGCTCCGGCGAGGAGCGGGAGATCCTGCTCGCGCTCGCCGTGGCCGAGGGCCGCCACGAGGAGCACTGGCGCGAGCTGCTCGGCTCCGCGGCGGAGCCCGCGCCCCGCCCGGACCTCCGCACGCGCTTCCTCGGCTTCCTCACCCGCCGTTTCGGCTCGGTGTTCGTCCTCGCCCTGATCCAGCGCGCCGAGGCCCGCTCCCCCTACGCCGACGACGACGACGCCACCGAGGCGATGGCGGCCGACGAGCGGATTCACGGCGAGGTCGTCCGCGGGCTCGCCGAGCGGGGCCGGAACCGCCTCTCCGGGACGTTCCGCGCGGCGGTCTTCGGAGCGAACGACGGCCTGGTCTCGAACCTCGCCCTCGTGCTCGGAGTGGGGGCGAGCGGAGTCGGGACGGGCGTCGTCCTGTTCACGGGCATCGCGGGCCTGCTCGCCGGCGCCCTCTCGATGGGCGCGGGCGAGTTCGTCTCGGTGCGCTCGCAGCGCGAGCTGCTCTCGGCCTCCAGCCCGGACCTCGACGCGAACCGCATCGTCCCCGATCTGGACGTCGACGCGAACGAGCTCGCCCTGGTCTACCGCGCTCGCGGGATGACCCAGGAGCAGGCCGACGCGCGTGCCGCCTCCGTCTTCACGGGCCTGCGCGGCGGCGCCGTCACCTCCCCCATCACGCTGGGCGGTCCCGCAGGAGACCCCGACGTCGACGAGCACGAGTCGATCGGCACGGGCATGGGCGCGGCGCTGTCGAGCTTCTGCTTCTTCGCCTCGGGCGCGATCATCCCGGTGCTGCCCTACCTACTCGGCCTGACGGGGCTCGCCGCGGTGGTCGTCGCCTGCGTGCTCGTGGGCATCGCCCTGCTCGCCACCGGCGCGGTCGTCGGGCTGCTCTCGGGCGCCCCGCCTCTCGCCCGGGCGCTGCGCCAGCTCGGGATCGGCTACGGCGCGGCCCTGGTGACCTACCTCCTCGGCCTGCTCTTCGGCGCGTCCGGAGTCTGAGCCTCGGCCTCGAGGACCTGCGCGGACTCGCGCGGCTCCTCGGCGCGGGGCCGCACGACGACGCCGCGCCACCGCAGCGCGGCCACTCCGACCGCCAGCAGCAGCGACGCCGGCAGGCAGCCCAGCAGGGGGATGCAGGAGTAGTAGAGGAGCTGCCGCTGGATCCACGCGGGCGAGGGCACGTCGGAGTCGCCGTAGTAGGGCGGAGGCGGCGAGGAGTAGCCGGTGTAGAGGAGCGCGAGGCCGATCAGGGTCCCCGCGAGGCCGGCGAGCAGGAGCACGAGGAGCCACGGGTTCCGCAGCAGGGGCGCCTCGCGCACGGGCTCGGCGGGAGCAGCGGGAGCGGGGTCGGCGGCCGGCTCCGGCAGGGGTGCGGGCGCGGTCTCGGCGCCGAGGCGGTGCGACCGCCGGCCCTCGGCGGCTCCGGCGATGTCGGGCAGGGCCATGATGCGGCGCGGTCCGGGCACGGACGAGGAGCCGGGGCGGACCACGCGCGACTCCGGGAGCGCGGGACGAGCGGCGGCTCCGGACGTGGCGGCGGGAACGCCGGGGGCGGCACCCGAGCCGGGCCTGGCGAACGCCCGCTCGTCGCCTCTCAGACGCTCCACCGGTCCCGAGAACCCGCGCTGGAAGGCCGGGTCGTAGCGCGGGTCGACCCGTTCGTCGTCGTCAGTCATCGTCGCGACCCGTCATCGTCGTCCCCGGTCATCGTCGACCTCCGGCTCGTGGGAGAGGATCCCGCGCAGCCAGTCGCGGGCCTCGAGGAACACCTCGTCGTCGTAGCGTCGCACGGAGGTGACCGGGCGGCGGTCAGCGCGCGGATACGAGCCGAGGAAGATCACCTTCGGGCTGAAGCGCCGCAGCCCCATCAGCGCGTCGGCGACCCGCTCGTCCTGGACGTGCCCGTCGAGGTCGATGACGAACCGGTACCGGCCCAGGGCGTCGCCGATCGGCCGCGACTGGATCATGCTCAGGTTCACCCCGCGGGTCGCGAACTGCTCGAGCATGTCGAGCAGGGCGCCCGGCTGGTCGGCCGGGAGCTCGGCGATCACGCTGGTCTTGTCGGCGCCGGTCGGCTCGGGCAGCGCGTGCGAGCGCGAGACGTGCACGAAGCGCGTGACGGCGTTCGGGTTGTCGCCGATCCGCTCCGCCAGCACCGCGACGTCGTGGTGGGCGACGATCCCGGGAGGGGCGATGGCCGCGTCCGCGGGCGATCCGCCCAGCAGGTCGACGGTGGCCTGGACGTTGCTGGAGGCCGGCAGGTGCTCGTGGCTGGGGATCTCACGGTCGAGCCACACCCGGCACTGTCCGTAAGCCACGGGGTGCGCGGCGACGGTGCGCACCTCCTCGAGGCTCGTCCCCGGGCGGCCGACCAGGATGAACGACACCGGCACCAGGTACTCGCCGACGATGCGCAGCCCCGGGATCCGCGCCAGTGCGTCCTGCGCGGCCGTCACTCCGCCCTCGACCGAGTTCTCGATCGCGATCACCGCGCCGTCGCTGCGGCCGGTGACCAGATCGCTCAGCGCCTCCCCCACGTTCGCGACGCTGCGCCACAGCTGTCCGCGCGCCTCCGGGACCTGCGCGAGGGCCGCCTCCGTGAACGTGCCGCTGGGCCCGAGATAGCTGTAGGCACGGGTCTCGGGGGCGCTGTCGGGCATGGCGCAAGCCTAGCCAGCCGCGGTACCCCTGGAGGGGGCCGGACTGCCACTATGGACCGCATGACCGATCGCGCAGGGAAGCCGGCACAGGCCTCCGATCTCATCGACGTCGAGGCCCTCGTGAGGGCGTACTACGAGAAGAAGCCGGACGTCTCCGACCCGGCTCAGAAGGTGGTGTTCGGCACCTCGGGCCACCGCGGATCCTCGTTCGACACGGCCTTCAACGAGGACCACATCGCCGCCGTCACCCAGGCGATCGTCGAGTACCGGACGGAGCAGGGCATCACCGGCCCGCTGTTCATCGGCGCCGACACGCACGGGCTCTCCCGCCCGGCCCTCACCACCGCCCTCGAGGTCCTGGTGGGCAACCAGGTCCGCGTGCTCGTGGACGAGTTCGACGACTTCGTGCCGACCCCGGCGCTCAGCCACGCGATCCTCCGCTACAACAACGACCCCGCGCACACCGACCGGGCCGACGGCATCGTGGTCACCCCCTCGCACAACCCGCCCCGCGACGGCGGCTTCAAGTACAACCCGCCGCACGGCGGCCCCGCCGACTCCGACGCGACGACCTGGATCGCCGACCGGGCCAACGAGCTCATCGCCGACGGCAACCGCGGCGTGACCTCGGCCGAGCCCTCCGCGGTCGAGACCTACGACTACCGCACGCACTACGTCGCGGACCTGGCGAACATCATCGACCTCGACGCGATCCGGAAGGCCGGCGTGCGGATCGGGGCCGACCCCCTCGGCGGCGCCTCCGTGCACTACTGGCAGCTGATCGCCGAGATGCACGGCCTCGACCTGACCGTGGTGAACGGGGAGGTCGACCCGGCCTGGGGCTTCATGACCCTCGACTGGGACGGCAAGATCCGGATGGACCCGTCCTCCCCCAGCGCGATGGCCTCGGTGGTCGCGCGCGCCGGCGACTTCGACATCCTCACCGGCAACGACGCCGACGCGGACCGGCACGGCATCGTCACCCCCGACGGCGGGCTGATGAACCCCAACCACTACCTGGCCGTCGCGATCGACTACCTCTACCGCCACCGCACCGGCTGGCGCGAGGACGCGGCGATCGGCAAGACGCTGGTCTCCTCCTCGATCATCGACCGGGTCGCGGAGTCGCTGGGCCGGCGCCTCTGGGAGGTCCCGGTGGGCTTCAAGTGGTTCGTCCCCGGGCTGGTCGACGGCTCGGTCGGCTTCGGCGGCGAGGAGTCCGCGGGCGCCTCGTTCCTCCGCTTCGACGGCACCGTCTGGACCACCGACAAGGACGGCATCCTCCTCGCGCTGCTCGCCTCCGAGATCGTGGCGGTCACCGGGAAGAGCCCGTCGGCGCTCTACCGCGAGCTGACCGAGCGCTTCGGCGACCCGGTCTACGAGCGCGTGGACGCGGTGGCGACGAAGGCGCAGAAGGCGGCCCTCGGCAAGCTGGACGGCGACGCGATCGCGGCGACGACCCTCGCCGGGTCCGAGATCACCGTGAAGCTCTCGAAGGCGCCCGGCAACGGCGCGGCCGTCGGAGGCGTCAAGGTCGTTACCGAGGACGCCTGGTTCGCCGCGCGCCCCTCCGGCACCGAGGACGTCTACAAGATCTACGCCGAGAGCTTCCGCGGCCTCGACCACCTGCACGAGGTCCAGGCCGAGGCGCGCACGATCGTGGACGCGGCGCTGAACTCCTAGGCGCTGCGCTCAGTCGCCCGAGAAGGCTCGTTCCCGCCCAGGAGAACGAGCCTTCTCGGGCGACTCAGCGGCGGTGAGGAAAGGGCCGGCTACCAGCGCGGGTGGACGGTGGGGCGGAAGTGGGTGTCGTAGAGGGCGTTCACGGCCTCCATGAAGGCGGGGCCGAGGGGCGCGGCGGAGGCGGCGGCCGCGTTGGCGCGGGCCTGCTCGGGCGAGCGGGCGCCGGGGATCACCGAGGTGACGCCCTCCTGCTGGATGATCCAGGCGAGCGCGGCCGCCGCGGGGGCGAGGCCGTGGTCGTCGGCGAGGCGGGAGAACTCCTGCGCGGCCTCCACGCCGGTCGCGAAGTCGACGCCCGAGAAGGTCTCGCCGACGTCGAAGGCGGAGCCGTCGCGGTTGTAGCTGCGGTGGTCCTCCGGCGCGAACACGGTCTCGGTCGTGTAGCGGCCGCTGAGCAGGCCCGAGGCGAGCGGGACGCGCGCGAGGATGCCGACGCCGGCCTCGCGGGCGGCGGGCAGCACCTCGTCGAGCGGCTTGAGGCGGAACGCGTTCAGGATGATCTGGACGCTCGCGACGTTCGGGCGGGCGATCGCGGTCAGTGCCTCCTCCGTGCGCTCGACCGAGACGCCGTAGGCGGCGATCGCGCCCTCGGCGACGAGGGTGTCGAGGGCGTCGTAGACGGCGTCGTCGGAGTAGACGGAGGTGGGCGGGCAGTGCAGCTGCACCAGATCGAGAGTGTCGACGCCGAGGTTGGCGCGCGAGCGGTCGGTCCAGGCGCGGAAGTTGTCGAGCACGTAGTTGGCGGGGATCTGCTCCGCGCGACGGCCCATCTTGGTGGCGACGAAGACCTGCGCGTCGGGGTGCGCCGCGCGGTAGGCGCCGATCGTCCGCTCGCTGCGGCCGTCGCCGTAGACGTCGGCGGTGTCGAAGAGGGTCACCCCCGACTCCACTGCGGCGTCGAGCACGGCGAGGGCGTCGGTCTCGGCGACGTCCCCCCAGTCGGCACCGAGCTGCCAGGTTCCGAGGCCGACGACGGAGACGGGGGCGCCGGTGCGTCCGAGGATTCGAGTTTCCATGCCTCCACCGTAGGTGCGGCCGAGCCCGCGGCGGACCCCCTTGCGCGTGCTCTAACGTCGAGGGCATGCCCCTCCTCGTGCTCGGAAGCGCCAACCTCGACCACGTCCACCGGGTCGCCCGCATCCCCGCCCCCGGAGAGACGGTGCTCGCCCTCGACGCGAGCACCTTCCCGGGCGGCAAGGGCCTCAACCAGGCCGTCGCGGCCGCACGGACCGAGCCCGGCACCGTCTTCGTCACGAGCCTCGGACGCGACTCGGCGGGAGACCGGCTCGTCGCGGTCCTCGGCGAGGAGCCGCTGGAGCTGCGCGCCCGCCGCGGCGACGTCCGCACCGGCACCGCGCAGATCACCGTGGACGAGCGCGGGGAGAACGCGATCGTCGTCGACTCCGGGGCGAACGCCGCCCTGGTCGGGTTGACCGCCGAGGAGTCGGCCCTGGTGGCGGCGGCCGACGCCCTGCTCCTCCAGCTCGAGATCCCGACGGCGACGGTGACGGAGGCGGCCCGCGCCGCGCGCGCCGGCGGCACGGTGTCGATCCTGAACGCCGCCCCGATCGGCCTGCTGCCGGAGGAGCTCCTCGCGGTGCTCGACGTGCTGATCGTCAACGAGCACGAGGCCCGCGAGCTCGCCGCCGATCGCGGCATCACCGCCGCCGACGACGACGCGCTCGCCGCTGCCCTCACCGCGCTGGTGCCGCTCGTGCTGGTCACCCTCGGCTCCGACGGCGTCGTCGTGGCGGTCCGCGACCGCGAGCCGGAGCGCACCCCGGCCTTCCGGGTGGAGGCCGTGGACACCACCGGCGCCGGCGACACCTTCTGCGGCGCCTTCTCGGCCCGGCTCGCCGCCACGGGAGCACGGCTCGACGATCCGGAGCAGCTGGTCGCCCTCACCCGCTGGGCGAGCGCGGCCGCGGCGATCTCGGTCACCCGCGCCGGAGCGGCGGTGTCCGCGCCGACGGCGGCCGAGACGGACGCGTTCCTCGCCGAGCGCGCCTGAGCGGGAAGCTCTTCGGGGAGGCTCGCCTGAGCGGGAAGCTCCTCAGGGAGGACGGAGCGGACACCGACCTCGGGCGCCCTGCAGCACCGTCGCTCCGGTCGGCACGGTGCACTCCGGAGAAGCACGAGAGCGCTCGGCCCGGCTCCGCTCCTCACGGCGGGGCGTCCCGCCCTGCGGACAGCCGCGCCCGCTCCCCGATCCGGCTAATCGATCGCGGCGACCCGGACGGTCACCCGCGGCCGCAGCTCCGGATGCACCCGGACGCACCACTCGCGCACCGCGGCTCCGATCGCGCGCGCCACGTCCGGCGCGGACGCCTCCGCGGTCACGCAGAGGTCGACGGCCACGGACACCTCGTCCCCCGCGACGCGGACCAGAACCGGATCGGCGAACGTGCCGCCGCTCGCGGTGCCCAGCGGCTCGACCACGATCCCGGTCGCGCTCAGCGCCGTCGCCGCGTGCGCGAGCACGTCGCGCACCTCGGGCCTGGCCGGCATCAGGGTCGCGACGCCGTCCAGGGCGCGCAGCTCCGCAGCGAGCGCGGACATCGGATCGACCGGGGCCGCCGACTCGAGGCCGCTCACGACTCCTCCGTCCCGGGGACGTAGACGTCCTCCACGCGGACGTCGATCCTCGACACCCGCAGCTCGGTCTGGGTCAGCAGCCGCGAGTGCACGCGCTCGCGCACCTGCTGGGCCGCCTCGGCGATCGGCACCCCCCAGAAGACCGAGATCGTCAGCTCCACCACGACCTCCGCGCCCGGCTCGGCGATGTCGCCGACCAGGCGGCAGCGGCCGACCAGCACGCCGGCGACGCTGTCCCCCGCCTCGCGCACGAGTCCGCGGACCGCTCCCTCGGTGATCGTGAGCGCCACGTCGGGCTGGACGCTCGCCAGCGGGATGTCGCGTCCGGCCCGCGACTCGCGGCGGACCTGGGTGAGGATCGAGCCGAACCAGCTCTCCTCCGGCGCGGGCAGGCGTGCGGCGTCGTCGTCGATGAGCGCGCCGGAGAGGGCGCGCACGCGCTCGAGGGCGCGCAGAGTGCGCCGGTGCTCCGGCGACTCCTCGATGGCGGGGTCGTACGGCGTGCGCCCGCGGTCGAGGTAGTCGCTCAGCTCGTCGATGCCGATGCCGTCGCCCTCCTGCTCCGTCGCGTCCGCCTCCTGCTCGAGCGCGGGCGGCAGCACGACGTCGTGCTCCCCCGCGCGCTCCGGCCCGTCGCCGGGACCCTGGTCCGCGTTCATCGCGTCTGCTCCCTCATCGCCAGTCCTCCATCGCCACGACCAGCGACTCGCGCGCGCGGGCGAGCTTGCCCCGCACGGCGGTCACCGTGAGACCGAGGTGATCGGCGATCTCGTTGTACGACTCCCCGCCGACCTCGCGCAGCACCCAGCACTGACGCTGCGACTCCGGCAGCTCGGACAGGGCGTGCGCGAGAGCCCGCATGGCGTCGCTCTGCTCGGCGGCCTCGAACGGGCCGGGCTCTCGGGCCGGGGGATGCTCCACGGCGTCGACGTCGTCGGTCGGGCGGCGCTGGCGCAGCAGGTCGACGCTGGAGCGGCTGACGATCCGCATCATCCAGCTGCGCACGCTCGCCGGCTCCTTGAGCTGCGGGAGCTGCGCCCAGACCGTGATCAGCGCGTTCTGCACGGCGTCGGAGGCGTCGGCCTGCGAGCCGGTGAGGCGCCAGGCGTAGGCGCGGAGGATCGACTGGTGCCGCTTGACGAGCACCTCGAAGGCGCGCACGTCGCCCTCGGCGGAGCGCTCGGCGAGCAGCGCGTCGCTCGCCGCTTCCAGTCCGGGCACGGCGCCTCCTCCCTCTCCGCTCACGCGGCCTCGGGCCGCCTCTCAGGTGATGCTCAGGAAAAAGTCCGCCGAGCACCGTGACGAACGCTGTGCGGGCTCCGTCTCACTCATGAAAGCACAGCCCGACCGGATTCCCGCCGGGCCTTCGAACCCGGTCTGCTCAGCAACGGCAGCCGATGAGACGTCCAGGAGACCTCATGAGCGACACCACGCGCACCCCCTCCACCACCCGCGTCGACAAGACCTCCGTCGACACGGTCACGAGCCTCGGCGGCTCGCGGACCTCCGGCACCGCCCAGGGCACCACGGTCATCGACGACAGCGTCGTGGCCAAGGTCGCCGGCATCGCGGCCCGCCAGGTGCCCGGCGTCTTCGCCCTCGGCAACAACGCCGCCCGTGCCTTCGGCGCGATCCGCCAGGCGGTCGGCGGCGCCGACCACGCCCAGGGCGTGAGCGTCGAGGTCGGCGAGACCCAGGTCGCGGCCGACGTGACCATCGTCGTCGAGTACCCCGTGCCGATGCAGAAGGTCGCCGACTCCGTCCGCGCCGCCGTCTCCGAGGCCATCACCGAGCTCGTCGGCATGGCCGTCTCCGAGATCAACGTCGCCGTCGTCGACGTGCACATCCCCGGCGACGACAAGGACGACGAGGCCACCGAGAGCCGCGTCCGATGAGCGACTTCCAGCGCCCCGCGCCCACCGCCCCCGGCGGCCGCAGCACCGTCCTCGGTGTCGTGGTCGGCGCGATCCTCGCCTTCGCGGCCCTGATGTTCGGATTCTGGGGCTTCGTCCTCACCGCCCTCTTCATGGCCCTCGGCGTCGTGATCGCCCGCATCGCCGACGGCACCCTCGACGTGCGCAGCCTCGTGGACGTGTTCCGCGGCCGCACCACCTCCCGCTAGGAGCCCACCGTGACCGCTCTCGACACGCGTCCCGCATCGCCGGTGGCGGGCACCGTCACCATCACCGTCCGCTCCATCGAGCGCGCCGCCGTGGCGATCGTCCACGAGGAGCTGGGCGTGGAGGTCTCCGCGATCCGCGTCCGCCTCTCCGATGACCGGGGCGGCCTCGCCCTCGCGGTGACCGCGCCGGTCGTCGTCGAGCCGGGCATCGCCCCGGCCGGCGGCTCCCTGCTCGAGCGCCTGCACGGCGATCGCACCCGCATCGCCTCCCGCATGGAGGCGCTGACCGGGCGCACCGTCAGCCGGATCGACATCCGGGTCACGGGCACCCGCACCCGAAGCACGAGGAGAGTCGCATGAGCCCCGCACCGTCGGCGCCCGACACCCGCTACAGCCGCTACCTCCGTCGCGAGACCCACAAGTCCCGCTCCGCCGCGCAGATCGTCGTCCTGGTGCTCATCGCCCTGGTCGCGGCCTATGTCGGCACGGAGGCGGTGCTCGCGATCCTCGGCGCCGCGCCCCTGCTCGCCGCACCGTCCGCCCTGCTGGGCGCGATCGTCGGAGTCGCGTCGCTGGCGAACCCCGCCCTCATCGGCGTGGCCGTCGGCGCGGGCGTCCTCGCTCTGGTCCTTCTGGTGCTCGCACTGGCGCCCGGGGCCCGGGCCCGCCACACCGTGGACGACGACCGCCTCGCCGTGGTCGTGGACGACGGCGTGATCGCCTCCTCCCTGGCCCGCGCAGCCCGCACGGCCGCCCACTCCCGCCGCGAGGACACCCGCGCCTCGCTCGGGCGGCGCACCGCACTGGTCGAGGTGACCCCCGCCTCCGGCATCGCGGTCGACCGCGACGCCGTGCAGAGCGCCGTCGACGAGGAGCTCGCCCGCATCGGCGCGAAGCCCGCCCCGCGCTCCACCGTCCGCGTCTCGACCTCCGGGAGGATCTGATGACCACGAGCAACCGCTTCGTCAACCGGCTCGTCCTGCTCGTCGTGGGCCTCGTGCTCGCGCTGGTCAGCGCCGGAGCCGTCCTGATCGCCGTCTCGCAGCCGGTCCGCGACTCCGTCCTCTCCTTCGCCGACGGCGAGGGCGCGGCCCTGGTCTCGCGCCTCTCCCCCGAGGAGGGCACCGCCTGGAGCGATGCCGCCGTCCTCTGGCCGCTCTACGCCGTCGTCGGGATCTGCCTCCTCGGCATCGTCCTCGCGCTGGTGATGGCCTTCGCCCACGGTCACGGCCGCACCGGCACCGTCCTCCGCGACGAGGCCGAGGGCGCGCCCGCCGGAGGGATCGAGATCGCGACCGGCTTCGCGGAGGACGTCCTCGAGACGGCTCTCGCCGGGCGGACGGAGCTCCTCGACGTCACGGTCGCGGCCTACCGCCACGGCTCCGAGACCGCGCTGAAGGTGCGCGTCCTCCCCCGCGGCGGCGTCTCGCCCCGCACCGTGGTCGACGCCGTGCACCAGGAGGTCGACGCGCTCGACGCCCTGCTCGGCGCCCGCCTGCCGGTCCTGCTCGAGGTCGCCTCGAGCGCCCGGGCCGGCTTCTCCAAGGAGGACCGGGTCGCCTGACTCCGGTCCCGCAGCTTCCCCGGCACCCGCCGGCGGATGGTCACACCGAACAGAAGGAGCCCCTCATGGGTGCAGACGACAAGATCCGCAACGCAGCCGAGAACCTGGTCGGCAAGGCCAAGGAGGCCGTCGGCAAGCTGACGGACAACGAGCGCCTCGAGGCCGAGGGCCAGGCCGACCAGACCAAGGCCCACACCAAGAAGGTCGGCGAGGACGTCAAGGACGTCTTCAAGAAGTGATCTGACTGGAACCTCGACGGGGCCGTCACCGCATCAGCGGTGGCGGCCCCGTCGTCGTGCGTTGAGCGGGTGCGTCGAGCGTCAGACGCCCCAGAACATGATCCGGCCGGCGGAGGCCGCGTCGATGCTCTGGTCGTGGTTGTCGGCGGTGTGCGAGGAGTAGAGGATCCTGTCGCCGTCGACGCTGGTCACGACGCCCGTGTGGTCCCAGTCGCCCGAGCCGTCCCAGTCGAACTGGACGATGTCGCCCGGCTTCACCCGGCTCCGCTCGGAGTCGGGGATCGCGGTCGCGCGCTCGGGGTGCGCGGCGAGGTAGGCGTTGAACGCTGTCGACGACGCCCAGGCGGAGCTGTACCCGCCGGAGGAGGAGTAGCTCCATTCGCCGTCCATCTCCCAGCCGCGGGCGATCAGCGACTGCGAGGTGAAGTTGACGCAGTCGTTGCCCGAGATCACGCCGTACTGGGCCGAGTTGTAGTCGTTCCAGTAGGTGGAGAGGTAGTCGAGCTGCGAGGCCAGGCGGCTCGCGTCCAGTGCGGCCTGGGCCTTCGCGGCCTCGATCGCCGGGTCGGGCGTGTAGGCGAAGGTGATCGCCGAGGCGACGACCTTCGTGCTGGCGAGCACGCCGGTCGCGGCGGGGCCGGGAGTGGCGGTCGCGGTCGGGGCGGCGAGGTCGGTCGAGGCCTCGGCCGTCGTGCCCTCCGCGGCGCCCGACGTGTCGACGGCCGGCTGCACCGCGTCGGCCGGGGTCCCGTCGACGGTGACCGCCGCGGCGGAGTCGGTGACCGCGTCGAACGTGATGGCCTGACCGTCGGCGTCGAAGAAGGCGACCGGGACCTCGCCCGCTGCCTCTCCGTCGGCCGGAGGGGCGGTGACCGTGATCTGGTCGGGGTTGTCGACCGCGACGCTGCCCTCGGCCTCGCCGAAGCGGACGGTGGCGACCGAGTCCAGGTTCGATCCCTCGAGCGTCACGCTCGTGCCGCCGGCGACGGTGCCGGAGGTGGTGGAGACGGAGCTGAGGACGACCCGGGCGGAGGCGGTGGTCGCGGGGAGCACGGCGACGCTGGTCGAGGTCGGAGCAGCGGAGGGCGTCGCGGTGGCCGACTCGGCCGAGGAGCCGGTGCCGACGGTGAGGCTCAGGCTCGACGCGACGGCCACGACGACGAGCCCGCCGGAGACGGCGAGCGCCAGCGTGCGCGGGGACGGGCGGAAGAAGGATGCCCCGCGGCGGGCGGGCGCGGTGCGGAGCCGGTGCCCCTCCGCTTCGCGGCGGTCGCGGCGGGACGAGAACGATCCCTCCGGGGCGGGGTGCACCGGGGCGGGAGCCGAGGGCTGCGCGGGAGCGGCGGCGGGTGCGGCGGGCCGGATGCGGCCCTCGCGCTCGCGGGCCTCGCGGCGGGTCAGCGGAGCGCCGGGGGTCGGCGCGGGGGTCGCGGGGTGGTCGGCGGGCAGGG